>NZ_JBYSZI010000083.1:0-22484 GCF_058787075.1 Cupriavidus sp. FW305-46 | reverse complement strand
GCAAACTGCCTGCACTGCTACAGCGCTTGCGCGAGCGCCTGAAGGCGCTCCCAAACGAAAAACGACCCGCACGCTCATGCGCACGGGTCGTTAAGTCGCGACCTTCTCGCTACACCATTCGGTACCTGAAGAAGGACCTTAACTGAACGGCATTACACCCTCGGGTGCCCTTTCTTCTGCCTGGCAGGTGCGCCTAGCGCACCACCGCATCAACGCTCGTAGCGCGAACGGCTGTTGCGGTTGCCGTTGCCGCCGCCATTGCCGCCGAAACCGCCGCCAAAGCTGCGATTGCCGTCACGGTTGCCGTCGCGGTTGCCGAAGCTGCGGCCTTCGCCGTTGCCACCGGTGTTGCCACGATAGCCGCCGCCGGTGCGGTCGCCGAAGCCACCACGGTTGTTGTCGCCAAAGCTGCGGGGGGCGGCGCCGTCGCGGTTGCCGAAACCACCGCGGTTGTCGTCGCCGAAGCTGCGGCCGCCTTCGCGGTTGCCGAAGCCACGCGCACCGTCGTTGGCGCCGCGGTAGCCGGCGCCCTGGCCGCCCTGGCCCTGGCCACGGTAGCCGCCTTCACGATTGCCGAAGCCGCCGCGGTTGTCGTCACCGAACGGGCGTGCGCCTTCCGGGCGGTTACCGAAGCCACGGCTCTCGCCACTGAACTTGCGCTCGCCGAAGCCGGTGCGGTTCTCGCCGCCGCCGAACTTGCGGTCGCCGAAGCTGCGTTCGCCGCCACGGTAGCCGCCGCCATTGCCGCGGAAGTCACCACGGCCGCCACCCGGCTTGCCGCCGAAGTTGGAACGCGGCTTGGGCGAGCGGCGCGGCTCCAGGCCTTCGATCACCGAAGCGTCGATGCGCTGGTTGGTGAAGCGCTCGATGCGCTTCCACTGGAACATGTCGTTGTGGTTCACCAGGTTGATGGCGGTGCCCGAGCGGCCCGCGCGGCCGGTACGGCCGATGCGGTGCACGTAGTCCTCGGCCTGCTTGGGCAGGTCGAAGTTCACCACGTGGGTGATATCGGGCACGTCGATGCCGCGCGCGGCCACGTCGGTGGCCACCAGCACGCGCAGGTTGCCGCGGCGCAGTGCGGTCAGGGTGCGGTTGCGCGCGCCCTGGGTCATGTCGCCGTGCAGCGCGCCGGCGGAGAAGCCGGTGTCGGACAGGCGCTCGGCCAGCGAATCGGCATCGCGCTTGGTCGCGGTGAAGACGATGGCTTGCTTGAGCGTCGCGTCGCGCAGCAGGTGGTCCAGCAGGCGTTCCTTGTGCGACATGTCGTCGGTGAAGTGCAGGCGCTGCTCGATATGGCTCTGGTCGGCGCGGGCCGCGGCGATCTCGATGCGCTGCGGGTCGCGCAGCTGGCGCGAGGCCAGCTGGGCAATGCGCGCATCCAGCGTGGCCGAGAACATCAGCGTCTGGCGCGTGGCCGGGGTGGCATTGACGATGGCGTCGATGTCGTCGGCAAAGCCCATGTCGAGCATGCGGTCGGCCTCGTCGAACACCAGCATCTGCAGGGCCGACAGGTCGATGCGGCCGGCGTCGATATGATCGAGCAGGCGGCCTGGCGTGGCCACCAGGATGTCAGGCATCTTGGCCAGCGCGGCCAGCTGCTTGGGGTAGGGCATGCCGCCCAGGATGCTGGCGCAGACGATGCGGCGCAGGTTGCGGCCGTACTTGGCGGCGGCCTCGGTCACCTGCAGCGCCAGTTCGCGCGTCGGGGTTAGCACCAGCAGTGCGGGCTGCGCCGGCGACGGGCGCGGGCGCTTGCCCTTCATGCGCTTGGCGGGCTCGGTCGCGCGCTGCGGCGCCGGCAGTTCGCTGATGCGCTGGATCGCGGGCAGCATGAACGCGGCGGTCTTGCCCGAGCCGGTCTGGCTCGAGACCAGCAGGTCACGGCCGGCCAGGAAGGCCGGGATGGCCTGGGCCTGCACCGGCGTGGGCGTGTTGTAGTTCAGTTCGGAGAGGGCGCGCAGGATGGCCGCATCGAGGCCAAGCGTGGCGAAACCGCTTTCCACGGCCGGGGCTTCTTCAACTGCCGGGCTGGGGTTGAGCAGGGCGTCGAGCTTGTCGAGCGGGCTCTGGGCAGCGTCGGAAGTGATCGAAGCGTCGGTCGCGGAGGCAATAGCTTGCTCCGCACGAATGTCGTGCTGGGTCATGTCGGAATGGTCAAATAAATGCATGGCACCCCGGCAAAGCAAAATGGGGTGGGCGCAGTGCAAAGTCTTAAAAAGGCTTCGGCGCCAATCGGTGAGGCCGTTACGACAGACACAGCTGGCAGTACGGCGGCAGGCAGGGCGGTGGCTGGTCCCGCTAGGCGGTCCGGCCGTATCCCTGGCAGGCAAACAGCTCAGGTTTCAGGCTGTTCAACAGGATCGGAGACGAGGCGACGTCAGGTGAGCGGTGCGTTCTGCTGGGCGGCTGGGGCCATGAAGTGATGACTAGGCGTCCGGCAGCGAGGAAACAGAGCTTGGGAGGGCAGCGGATTCGCCGCGGCAGGAAGCCGGGCGTTTGGCGGATCTCACAGTTGCGAAACTCACGGCGCGGATTATAGCAGAGTACGGAATTTTTGTTGCACTGCGAAAGCGTAACCGGATATGTCAGGCGCTCGTCACCTTCCAGACGCGCCCGCGCCACGCTGGTTGAAAGCCGAAAACCCCCGCCTATACTGGAGGCGCGAGCACACAGGATGCCCGCACGGGGCGGACGAAAACGCTCCCGCTTGACCTCTTCCAGCGGCATTGGGCCGCTGTTCGCGGCGAGCACTGCGGTCATTGACTCCAAGCGCCAGTCTTCCTGCGACTCTCCGGGTGGTCCGGATGGGCGTCCGCTACATGCTACATGGGCGGAATCATGGGAAGCCTGCCTGGAACAGAATGACCGAACTGCTGACCGCGTGACCCAGGTGGTCCGGGCCCGTCCGCATCCAAAGCCCGCCAGCGATGGCGGGCTTTTCATTTGGCGGTTGCGGTCGCGGTTCAGTCCTCTGCATCCTTGCCAGCGGCCTTGCGCGGCAGCCGCCCGAGCGGCTGCTCCTGCGGCATCACATGGCGGTTGCCCGGCAATCCGCCCGGGTAGTCGACGATGCGCGCGGCGCCCTGGCGCCGCAAGCCATGCCATGCCTGGCCGCCGGCGGTGCGCCCGCCGCCCAGGATGGCGGTCATGGCCTGCCGGTCGAGATCCATGCTGTCGGGCAAATCCTTGATGACGATCACTGCCATGGCTGTCTCCGGTCAAGCGGCGCCACGGCCATGCGGCCGCGGGACCGCTTCAGTATAGGCGAGGCGGTCCGCGGTATTGTCCGCGGGGCCGCCGCGCGGTGCGCTCAGACTGCGGCGAAATTGCCGGCCCATTGCGACGGGTTGACGTTGACGCGCACCGGGCCGAAGTCGGGGCCGACGATGCTGTTGTTGAGCGTGTTGACGTTGATGCTCTGCAGCTGCGCGATGTTCTGGTTGACGTTGACGGTGACGTTGGCCAGCGGGCCGACGCTGCCGACACCGCGGCTGAGCCACGAGTTGCCGCCGCGTACGGCGCACAGCGAGGCACGGTCGAGTTCTTTGCTCAGGGCGAGATCGCGGACGAGGATCGATGACATGGTGGTGCTCCTTTGAGTCGGGTGCCGGGGGCGGCTGGCGCGGAGATTGCAGCATCTGCGCGCCAGTCGCGGCCAGGGCGTATCAGCCGAAGATGTTGTTGGTGGCGTTCTGGTTGGTGTGCACGTCGGACTTGACGTGGTCCAGGAAGGCCGAGCCGTTGCCGTTCAGGTTGGTCACGGTCTGCATCTGCGCGATGCTTTGCGTGGCGTTGATGCTGTTGTCCAGCGACAGCCTGATCGGCGTGTAGACGGCGGCGAAGGGCAGGTAGGCCAGGCCGCCGCGCACGGCGTGCATGCGCTTGCTGTCGAGGGTTTCGGCGGCGGGCAGGTCCTTGATGGTCAGCGTGGTCATGATGTTCTCCGGTATCGGTCAGTGCGTGGGTGGCTGGGGCGCGTGGGCTCAGCCGTAGATGTTGTTGCTGGCGTTCTGGTTGGTATCCACATGCGAGCGCACGTGGTCCAGGAAGGCCGAGCCGTTGCCGTTCATGTTGGTGACGGTCTGCATCTGGGCGATTTCCTGCACGGCCTTGATGCTGCTGTCGAACGACAGCTTCACCGGGCTGTAGACCGCGGCGAACGGCATGTAGGCCAGGCCGCCGCGCACGGCGTGCATGCCCTTGCGGTCCAGGGTTTCGGTGGAGGACAGGTCCTTGATGGTCAGCGTGGTCATGATGGTCTCCGGTAGAGGAAGGTACTGCCTTGGGTCTGGTTTCGAGCATCGGGTTGGTGTCGCGCTCGGGAGGTACTAACGCAGGGACTGTGCCAATGCCGGTGCCGGCCCCGCCAGGCACGCGCAACTGCCTGAAAACACGGGCGATTTATTTTTGATGTCGGCTTGCGGGCACTGGCTGCGGGCGCTGCCGCATGCCGCGGGTGACGGGCCGCGGCCAACAGGCGGCGTGCTGGTGTTGGCGCGGCCGCGACAGTGGCGCGCCAAAGGCGATGCGATTGGCAGGGGGCGCCCGCGCGCGGCGTTGCACGCCGGCTTCGCATGGTTTGCGCATGCCTTGGGTGCGCACTAGTATCCATCTCGAAGGCAGGCATATCCGCATCGTGGGATGCGCCGTGCCAGCAACCATGTCGGGGCATCCGGTGGCCAGTCTCAAAGAACTGATCCGCAAGTTCCAGAACGGCGGTCTCTCCGACGACGAGTTTGTTGCGTCGTTCGAAACGGCGCTGGCGCAGGACCCCACCACGCCCAGCCAGGCCGCGCGCGTGGTCATCGAGGAAAACACGCGCTTCCCGTTCCCGCCCGCGGTCTATGCCGAAGTCATGCGGCGCATCGAGCGCCGCGGCGCCACGCAGTACGACGGCGCCACCGAAGCCACGCGCCTGGCCGGCACGCAGACGGGCTCGCTGTATGCGACCTCGCCCGAGCCGGGCACGCTGCCGCCGGCGGCGCATACCAAGGGCGTGGGCGATACCCTGAACGGCCGCTTCGTGCTGGAAGAATGCCTGGGCGTGGGCGGCATGGGCACGGTTTACAAGGCGCTCGACCTGCGCAAGCTGGAAGCCTCGGACCGCAAGCCCTATATCGCCATCAAGGTGCTGAACCTGCAGTTCAGCGGGCACCCCAAGTCGCTGATGGCGCTGCAGCGCGAGGCGCGCAAGGCGCAGACGCTGGCACACCGGAATATCGTCACCGTCTATGACTTCGACCGCGACGGGCCGGTGGTCTTCCTGACCATGGAATACCTGTCTGGCTCTTCGCTCAACCATGTGCTCAAGGCCCCGGGCTTCACCGGCATGCCGATGGCGCGCGCCATGTCGATCATCAACGGCATGGGCAATGCGCTGGCATACGCGCACGAGCGCGGCTTCGTGCACTGCGACTTCAAGCCCGCCAACGTCTTCCTGACCGCCAACGGCGAGGTCAAGGTGATCGACTTCGGTATTGCGCGCGGCTTCCTGCCGCCGGCCGACGAGTCCGACCGGACCGTGTTCGATCCCGGCTCGCTGGGTGGCATGACACCAGCCTATGCCAGCCCGGAGATGTTCGACCATTGCGAGCCCGACCCGCGCGACGACATCTTTGCGCTGGCCTGCGTGACCTATGAACTGCTGACCGGCAAGCATCCCTACCAGCGGCTCTCGGCCAACCAGGCGCGCGATGCCGGGCTCAAGCCGGCGCAGCCGCCGCAGTTGAGCCGCACGCAATGGAAGACCCTGCGCGAGGCGCTGTCGCTCGACCGCGAGACACGCACGCCCACCGTCGCGCGCTTCCTGCATGGCATGAGCGCGGTGCCGGTGGTGTCCACGCGGCGTCCCTCGCCGCTGATGGCAGGCGGCGCGCTGGCCGTGCTGGCGGGCGTGTCGGCGATCGGCTACTACGCGTGGCATTCGCAGCGCCAGGCCGAAGCGCCGGCTGGCGACACGCGCGTCGAGGCCCCGGTTACACCGGTGCCCGCCGCGCCGGTCACCCCGCCCGCACCGGCTGCCCGTCCGGCGGTGCTGTCGATGGCCGACGTCACGAAGATGCTGGCGGCGGTGCCGTGCTCGCTGCTCACCGCCACCCAGCAGGCGCAGACGTTGCGTGTGCGCGGCTTCCTGGCCGAGAGCGTCGGCGCCGTGCGGCTGCGCGAGCAGCTCAGCGCGTTGCCGGGCGTCAAGGAGCTCAAGGGCGTGTCGATCGACACCCAGCCGCTGGCCGCCGACAAGTGCGACGTGGCCACCCTGATCGCGCCGTACTGGTCGGGCCACCGCGAAGGGGGCACGGCTTCGTCGCTGCGGCTGCGCGGCCAGGGCACGCAACTGACCGAAGGGTCACCGCTGGTGCTGGATCTGCGCACGCCGGCGCGCGACTCCTATGTCTATGTCGATTACTTCGCGGCCGACGGCAAGGTGGCGCACATGGTGCCGAGCGCGCGCGTGCCCGCCCACCAGGCGCCGCCCAGCCATGGCGCCACGGTTGGCGACGGTGGCGACTGGATCATCTCCGGGCCGTTCGGCACCGAGCTGGTGGTGTTGCTGACCACGCCCGCGCCGCTGTTCGATGGCCGGCGCGCCGAGGTCGAGCTGCACAAGGACTACCTGAAGGCACTGGAAAAGCCGCTGGCGCAGATGGCGCGCACCTATGGCCGGGACCGCATCAGCGCGGACCTGGTGCAGATCTCCACGCGCGCGCGCTGATTGCCGCCAGCCGGCCGGCTTGCCGCTTGCAAATTGCGCCAGCCGCTACTTCATGTCGCGCGCCACGCGAAAGCCGTTCTGCGACTGCCGCACGCTGGGGCTGTACTTGAAGCGCGTGGACGACACCATGTAGCTCGCCCCCTCGCGCCAGGAGCCGCCGCGGATCACGCGTGCGCCGCAGGCGTTCTCGTTCCACACGCGCCCGTCGGCGGGCGCGCCCTTGTATGAGCTGTGCCAGCAATCGGCCACCCATTCCCACACGCTGCCGTTGACGTCGTGCAGGCCGTACGGGTTGGCCGCGAAGGTCCCGACCGCGGCCGGCGCATCCTGGCTCCACGGGTCGCCGCAGTCCTTGCAGTTGGCATTGCCCTTGCGCATCTGGTCGCCCCACCAGTAGGCACTGGCGGTGCCGCCGCGCGCTGCGTATTCCCATTCGGCCTCGGTGGGCAGCCGGTAGGACTTGCCGGTGGTCTTGCTGAGCCAGGCCACGTACTGCTGCGCGTCGTCCCAGCTGACGTCGCGCACCGGCGCGGTCTTCGCGCTGTCGGCGACGGTGGGGACGCGCTGGCAGCCGCCGGCGTCGGCGCAGGCATTCCATTGCTCGACCGTGACCTCATAGCGGCCGATCGCAAACGGCTGGCCGATGGTGACGTGGTGCGGGGGCTTCTCGGCGGGATCGCTGGCACTGCTGCCCATGGTGAAGCTGCCCGCCGGCAGGGAGACCAGCACCGGGCAGGCCGGGCAATCGCGGATCTCGCCGGTGCGCAATGTGGCGCTGACCGCGCCGCCCGCCGCCGCGCCCGGGCGTAGCGATGCCGTTGCCGGTGGCGCAGCAGGTGGCGCAGCGGGCGGCGATGCCGGACGCGCTGCCGCGGCCGGTGCCGGCGGCCGCGTGACCTGGCCCCCGGCAGAGGTGCCGGAGCGGGGCGGCGGCGCGGGCGCCTGGGCCTTGGGTGCGGAGGCGGACGCTGCCAGCCGCTCCAGGCGCGCCCTGGCCAGCACCGCGAAGCGTCCGTTGGGGTACTGCTTCAGGTAGGCCTCGTAGTCGCCGGCGTAATTGCTGTTCTTGATCGATTCCCAGAAGCTCAGCTCGTACTGCTCGTCGGTGTTCTTGGGCATGATGCCGGCGAGCAGCAGCGGTTCCGTGGCCGCGGGGCCGGCGGCAGCGGCGGCCGCCTGCGCAGGCAGCGGCGCGGCGGCGAGCATGGCGGCCATGGCGGCCGTGCGTACGACTGGTAGATTGCGCCACATCTTCACACCTCGCTGGAGCCGCGGCGATCCCGCTGCATGCCGGTAGCTGCCGGCACATGCGTCGGGGGCGCATTGTGGTGTTGCCGAGACGTCGACCGGCTTGCTTCAAGATAGCACAGCGCCTGTGTCTCCGGCGGGGCATTGCCATGCCACCGCGACGCGCCGGGGTCGCTTTTTCCGGGCTTGCGACCTAACCTGAATGACGAATCGCCGAGCGCTGACCAACAAGCAACAAGAATGGGCTTTCGGGACAACGTGATCGGGTTTCGGACTGTTATCCGGGAGGCGCCGCGTATGTCCAGACGATTCCTGTTCCGCCTGCTGGCGGTTGCCGCCCTGGCCGCGGCCCCGTCGCTGTCGCTGTCGACGGCAGCCCCGCCCAATGCCGAGGCCTACATCATCTGGCCGCACGATGGCACGGTCATCAGCGGCGGCAAGTTCTGGGTGCGCATGGGCCTGCGCAATATGGGCGTGTGCCCCAAGGGCGTCGAGTCGCCGCGCTGCGGGCACCACCACCTGCTGGTCGACACCGAGCTGCCGCCGCTGGACAAGGAAATCCCTTCGGACAAGAACCACCTGCACTTCGGCGCTGGCGAGACCGACGCGCGCATTGAGTTGCCGCCCGGCAAGCACACGCTGCAGTTGCTGATGGGCGATGCCAAGCACGTGCCGTTCGAACCGCCGATCTATTCGAAGAAGATCACGATCACGGTGAAATAGCGGGGCAGCGCGCGCCGCGGAAGCCGAACCAGGCCGATCAGCAAACAGGGAGAGCACCATGTCCAGACTACTTGCCGCGGCTGTCTTTGCCGCCAGCCTGCTGCTGTCAGCGGTGGTGCAGGGTGGTTCGACGCCGGCGCCGCCCAACGCCTACCTGTACATCGGCTGGCCCAACGACGGGCAGACCATGCCCGCGGGCAAGCCATTCAAGGTCTGGTTCGGGTTGCGCAATATGGGGGTGGCGCCGAAGGACGTGAAGTACCCCAATACCGGGCACCATCACCTGCTTGTCGATGTGGACCTGCCGCCGATGGACAAGGAAATCCCCAATGACCGCAATCACCTGCATTTCGGGGCGGGGGAGACCGAGACCATGATCGAGCTGCCGCCCGGCAAGCATACGCTGCAGCTGCTGATGGGGGATGACAAGCACATTCCCACCAACCCGCCGGTTTATTCGAAGAAGATCACGATCTACGTGAAGTGACCCGGACCTTGCGGTGACGGCGGCGCGCATGCGCCGCTTTTTTTCGTGCGCCGGCGAAGCAAGTGTCGCGCGCCATCCAACATCGACGCGCAATCTGTTGGCTGCGCCCCGCCAGTGCGCGCTGACGCAAGCTCGCCGCGCCTCCGCGGCGGGAGCCGGTTGCAAGCAAAAATCCCCGTGTTTACAGGCACTTCCGTGATCCGCGCAGCCGTGGCCCCGGGGCTGGCACGCTCCCTGCGATTGTCCCTCCTGAGCGCGACACCAACCCGATGCTCGACCAAACCAAGGCAACACCTTCCTCTACCCGGAGACCATCATGACCACGCTGACCATCACCGACCTGACCAACATCGACACCCTGGACCGCAAGGGCATGCTCGCCGTTCGCGGCGGCCGCACCCTGCTCCCGTTCATGCCGGTGTACCACCCGCTCAACCTGTCGTTCGACCACAGCATCACCGCCGTGCAGGAAATCGCGCAGATGCAGACCGTCACCAACCTGAACGGCAACGGCTCGGCCTTCCTGGACCACGTGAAGTCCGACGTGCACACCAACCAGAACGCCACCAACAACATCTACGGCTGAGCCCCTGCGCGCCAGCTAGCTGCTTGTTACCGATACCGGAGACCATCATGACCACGCTGACCATCAAAGACCTGTCCGCCACCGAAACCCTCGACAGCAAGCGCATGCATGCCGTGCGCGGCGGCCTGTCGTACCTGCCCTTTGCCGCCGTGTATGCGCCGATCAAGCTCGCGTTCGACAGCAGCATCACCGCCAAGCAGGAAATCGCGCAGTTGCAGTCCGTGACCAACCTGAACGGCAATGGCTCGGCCTTCCTCGACCATGTCCGTTCGCATGTGGATACCAACCAGAACGCCAGCAACAATATCTATCGTTGAGAAGCTTGTTGAGATGGCGCAGCGCCGCGGGGGCGTCCCCGCGGCGCTTTTGTTGAGCCCCTGCATATCGGGGTTGGAGCGCGCGCCAGCGCGCACCACAATACAGACAGACTTCGCGGCCCCGGCATGCCTTGGGGTATCTCCAGCGCATCCCGTCCGCCGCCGTCGCACGCAGGAACCCATCGTGCCCGAATCCATCACTGCCTCGCCCGCGGTTGCGTCAACCGCCGCGCCGCACCGAACCGCCTGGCTGACCGCGCTGGCCGCCTGCGCGGCATTGCTGGCAGGCTGCGCCGATTTCCGGCCGCCCGTGTACCAGCGCCCGGAAACCCCGGCCAAGGCCGAATGGACGCGCCAGGAATCGATCACGGTATCGCCGGCCGAAACGGTGCAGCCCAACTGGTGGCTGGGCTTCAAGGATCCTTACCTGAACAGGCTGATCGACCAGGCGCTTTCCGGCAACTACGACATCAAGGTGCTGGCGGCGCGCATCCGCGTGGCCAACGCACAGATCGGCGAGGCCCGTGCCGGCGGGCTGCCGGTGATCGATATCGGCGCCGGTGCGAGCTTCGAGAAGAGCACCGGCCAGAAGTCCACCTGGACCTATAACGCCGGCGCCCAGCTGAACTGGGACATCGACATCTGGGGCAAGGTCGAGAAGGGCGTGCAGGCGCAGACCGCCGAGTTCCGCGCCACCGAGGCCGACTGGCGCGCCGGCTACCTGACGCTGGTGTCCAATGTATCGACCACTTACTTCCAGATCCTGCAGTTCGACGAGCAGATCGAGCAGCAGGCGCGCACCGTGGCCAAGAACGGGCAGATCCTGTCGACCTACCAGGCCATGTACCAGAACGGCCTGGTGCCAAAGATCCGGGTGATGCAGCAGCAGGCGGAAATCAACCGCCTGAACAAGGACCTGCTGGAGCTGCGCCGCTCGCGCGATGTGGCTGAAAACGCGCTGGCCACGCTGGTCGGCGTGCCCGCGGGCAATCTCAAGGTGCCGGCGGGGCGCCTGCAGGACCGCGTGCAGCCGCCCGCGGTGCCGGCCGGGCTGCCATCGCAACTGCTGGCGCGCCGCCCGGACGTGGTGGCGGCGGAATACCGCGTGCTGGCCGCGTACAACATCGTTGGCCAGGCCCGTTTGGCACAGTTGCCCACCATCAGCCTGACCGCGCGCGGCGGCACCGCCAGCTTTGCGCTGAGCGACCTGCTCAAGTCCTTCACCTTCGGCTTCATGCCCAGCATCAACCTGCCGATGCTCGACCCGAGCGTGCGCGCGCGCGTGAAGACCACCGAGGCGCAGGTGGGCGTGGCGGAAAACGAATATGGTCGCACCGTGATGACCGCGTTCGAAGAGGTGGAGAGCGCACTGGTCAATGTCGACGCGCACAAGAAGCAGCGCATCGAGCTGCAGCAGCAGGTTGAGCAGCTGCGCGTCGTGTCCGCGCAGATCGAGGCGCAACTGAAGGAGGGCGTGGTCTCGCAACTGGAAGTGTTCGAGACCGAGCGCTCGCTGCTGGCCGCGCAACTGCAGTTGTTGGCGGTCCACCAACAGATCCTGGCCGACACCGTCACCCTGTACAAGGCGCTTGGCGGTGGCTGGCCCGATACCGACGTGCGCAACGCGGCGTCGAATCCGCCGCAGTAAGTGCTGCCAACGGTGCGGTAGGGCGGTTCAGGTGATGCCGGCGCCTGCAACGCGTTGCGCAACGCGCCCATAGCCCTGGCCACCTGCCCCGCTGCATGTGCCGCTGCCGCGCCAACCGCGCGTTCCGCGTCCCGATTGACTAGCCTTAGCCGTCGCCTACTATGTTCTTAGTCGCTTCATCCCCTGGCCTGCCGCCGCGGCAGCCGCGCTGTTGGCTTGCTGGAAACATGGCTCCTGACGAAGCACTGATCATGGAAATGCCGGTGAAAATGGCCCAGGGATTCACGCGGGAATTCTCTCAGGATCTGGCGCAGGAATTCGATGTGTTCCTGACGCCCGTGTCGCGCCCGGAGCTGGGCGAGATCCGCATCGACGAAGACCTGTTCGCCGTCGGACGCAGCGAACTGCCGTTCGCCGCCTACCCGGAAGACCTGGCCGCACCGCTGTCGCGCCGGCATGCGCGCATCTTCGCCGAGCATGGTGCGGTCTATGTGGCGGATCTCGGCAGCAAGAACGGCACGCGCGTGAACGGCGCAGCGGTGGCGCGCCAGCCGGCGCAGCTCAGCGATGGCGACGAGGTGGCCTTCGGGCCGGCGCTGTCGTTCCGGGTCCGGCTGTCGCCGCGCGCGGCGCAGCCCGAGCCGCCGCGGGTAGCGGTGACGCTGGTGCCCGAGCGCGGCGATGTCGGGCTGCAGCCGCTGCACGTGGACGGCTTCCCCTACCTGATCAGCAAGGCCGACGATGCCTTCGCGCGCTACCGCGACAGCTATCCGCAGCAGGTCAACTACCTGTCGCGGCGCCACGCGCACGTGTACCTCAAGGGTGGCGTGCCATTCGTTGAGGACCTGGGCAGCACCAACGGCACCTTCGTCAACGGCAAGCGCCTGGCTGACCACGGCGTGCCGCTGGACGACGGCGACCTGATCGCCTTTGGCGGCAACCACTTTGTCTACAAGGTGCAGGTCCAGCACACCGGCGACGGCGATGCCACCGCGACGCATTCGATGCTGCAGCCTGTCGCTGCGCCGGACACGCCGCCCGCGTCCCAGGCTTCGCCCGTGCGCGACGAGGATGACCGCACCACCTTTGTCGGTGCCGCCGATTCCTTCCTCGACATCTTCTGCGTCGACTATGCCGCGCAGCAGGACGACGAGGTCAACGCCGAGGCCGAGGCACAGGCCGCGGCGGCCACGTCCGCGCACGACGGCGCGCAGGCACGCCGCAAGCGCGGACGTGCCGCGCTGCTGCTGGCCGAAGGTGCCAGGCAGTTCGGCCTGAATGATTCCGTACGCACGCGGCGCGCGGCGCGATGGGGCGGCGCGTTGCTGTTGCTCGCGCTGCTGGCGGGGGCGGCCGTGTACTGGCGCGGTGCGCCGGAGCGCGAAGTGCAGGCGCTGTTTGCCGCAGGCGATCACGCGCGCGCGGCGCAGGCCGCCGACGACTACCTGGCGCGCCATCCCGGCGATGCCCAGGTGCAGGCCATCGGCACCGAGGCACTGATGCGTGCTGACGTGCCCGCTTTCGCCGCCAGGCTGAAGGCCGGTGATTTCAGCGGCGCCGATGCCGTGCTGGCCCGGATGCGCAAGCTCAGCGCGCACAATGCCGATGCGCGGCCGCTGGTGGCGGAACTCGACTGGATCGGCCGCCTCGAACGCTTCACCGCGCAGCGCGGCGCCGACGCGCCGATCCGCCTCTACACCGACGAGGCGCCGATCCGGCAACTGCTGGCGTACTGGAACCAGGACACCACCGCGCACCAGCGTGCGCTCGGGCGCATCGCGGCCGATGTGCCGGCGTTCCGCGATCTCTATGCCGATGCGCTCAGCGACGTGCGCCGCCTGCAGAACGACGCCTCGGTCTACCTGGCGGCGATCGACCGGCTGAACGCCACCATTGCTGCCGAACTCGGCCGTGACCGCCCGGAGGCGTTGCAGCCGGTCATTGCCGAGTACCGCGAGAAGTATCCGCGCCTGGCCGGGCTTGACCGCGTGCAGTCAGACCTGGACCGCTACACCGCGCTGATGCAGGCACTGCGCGCGCGCCGGCCCGGGCCGCTGGTGGCGCGCCTTGCCGACAGCCGCTTCGCCACGCCGCCGTTCCAGGCGCAGTTCAACCAACTGGCCGCGCGCCTGCCGCCGCCGGAGATGGTGCGCCAGTACGCCGGTGCGGCCAAGGCGTGGCAGCAGGGTGACAGCGCCGCTGCGCTCGCGGGAATCAAGCAGATCAGCGGCGGCCCCTGGGCCGAAGACCTGGCGCGCGACCTGTCGCACAAGCAGAAGGTGGCGGCGCAGTACGCCGAGCTGCAGTCCGCGCGCGGCAGCAAGGGCTATGAGGACCGGCTGCTGGGCTTCTACGCCATGCTCGATGCCGCCGATGACGGCCACTTCGCCAAGGCGGTCGAGGCCGACGTCAACGGCGTGCGCGACAGTGCCCTGCGGCGCGCGCGGGAACTGATGGGCAGCGCCGTTGCCGCATGGAAGCAATACCGCAGCAATGGCGTGATCGGCAGCGAGCAGCGGCTCGAGCCAGGCATCTCGCCCAGGTTCCACGCGCAGGCCCGGTTGCTGTCGCAGGCACAGGATGACGCGCGCCAGGGCATGCGCATCTTCACGCAGCTGCGCGCGGGCGAAAGCGCCGACCTGGCGCAACTCGCCAAGATCGAGGAAGAGATCCGTGCCGAGGCCGACCAGCAGCGGCACGCGCTGCGCGAGCTGCGCACCGTGCTCGATCCCGCCGTGCTCAAGACCAAGCTGGAACTGATCGGCGGTGAAGACACCGGCAAGGCGCCGGAGCCGGCCGCGGCTGCCGCGGCGCCACAGCAAGCGGGGCAGCCATGAAGGACGATGCCCGCCAGGGCGGCCTCAAGCCACTCTCCGAGGCGCTGGAAGACCACAGCGCTGAGGGCATTGGACTGCTGAGTGCCGAGCCGTCGCGCCTGGGACTGCTGACCATCGTCACGACTTTCACGCTGGTGTTGTGCGGGCTGGTGTGGTCCTTCGTCGGGCATGCCGATGTCATTGTCACGGCGCAGGGCACGCTGGCGCCGGAATCCGAGGTGCGCCGCTTCTATGCCCCGGTGGACGGCGAGCTGGCCGACCTCTACGTTGCCGAGGGGCAACCGGTGTCCAAGGACGACGTGCTGGCGCGCCTGAATGCGCGCGGCGCGATCGAGGCCGCGGCCAACGCGCTGGAAGCGCAGCTCAAGCTGGAAGACTCCGAGCGCGAATGGAAGCAGTTCCCCGACAAGAAGGCGCTGATGGAACGCCGCGCGGCGGCGCTCAAGCAGCAGATCGACGTGGCCACGCGCCAGCACGAGACCCGCATTGCCGAAGGCACCACGCGGCTTGCCGAACAGCAGCGCGCGCAGTTGCAGGAAGCGCGCAGCAACCTCGAGAACGCCCGGCGCGCGCGCGAATTCGCGCGCCAGGAGCAGGACCGCTACGCGCGCCTGCTGGCGTTGCCGGGTGGCGGTGGCGTTTCGCAGTCGCAGGTGGATGCCAAGCGCGCCGCGGCGCAGGACGCGGAGAACAATCTGCGCGTGGCCCAGTCGCGGCTGACGGAGCTGGACGCACGCCTGGGCCGCGAGCTTACCCAGGCCAGTTCCCAGCTCGAAAGCAGCGGCCAGGACCTGGCCGGGCTGCGCGTGCAGTACGACGCGGCGCTGCGCGAGATCGCCAACACCGAGGACAAGCTGCGCCTGCAGGTGCAGACCGCCCGCCTGGTGGCGGATGCGGCAGCGCGCATCCGCTTCGAGAACATCGACAAGGACAACTTCCTGCTGATCCTGGCGCCGGTGTCGGGTGTGATCACCGATGTCACCTCCACCCAGCGCGGCGACAAGGTGCAGGCCAACACGCCGCTGGGCGGCATTGCCCCCAAGGATGCGCGCCCGGTGGTGAAGATCGTCATCGCCGAGCGTGACCGCGCCTTCCTGCGCGAGGGCCTGCCGGTCAAGCTCAAGTTCAGTGCCTTCCCGTACCAGCGCTACGGGATCATCGAGGGCACGCTGGAATTCATCTCGCCCGCGACCAAGCCGGGCGGGCCCGACAAGCAGCCGGTCTATGAGGGCCGCGTGCGCCTGGCGCGCGACTACTACGCGGTGGCCGACAACAAGTATCCGTTGCGTTACGGCATGACCGCCACGGCAGAGATCGTGGTGCGCGAACGCCGCCTGATCGACCTGGGGCTTGACCCCTTCCGCGAGGTGGCCGGCTAGCGCAGCGGGGAGAGACAGGCGCAGAACATCTGGACAGCCTGGCGCGCAACCGCGCGGGCGTCAAAGGAGCCGAGAAAATGACTGGCATTGTGCGTATCGACGACGAGGTGCTTGGCTTCGAGGAGTTCGTGCGCTTGCTCAAGCTGACCGGACAGTTCGAAGGGCTGGTCGAGCAGATGGTGCGCGACAAGCTGACCGTGCACGCGGCAAAGCGGCAGGGCGTGGTGGTCACGCCGGAGGAGATCCAGGAACGCGCGGACCAGTTCCGCCGCGTGCAGGGCCTGCATCGCGCCGCAGACATGAATCACTACCTGGATGCGCTGAGCATCAGCCTGGACGAATTTGAAGCCTTTATCACCGACAACCTGTACCAGGAGCGGATGATGGAGCAGGTGTGCAGCGAGGCCGCGGTGCAGGCGTACTTTGCGCTCAACTCGCCGCGCTTCGACAGCATCGAGGTCAGCCATATCGTGGTCGACAGCGAGGGCAAGGCCAAGGAGCTGATCTCGTACCTGCAGGATGATCCCGATGCCTTTGCCGAGATGGCGCGCGAGCATTCCATCGCCGACACGCGCGAGCGCGGCGGCGAGATCGGCAAGGTGTTGCGCGGTTCGCTCAAGACCGATATCGAGGCCAAGGTGTTCAATGCCGAACCGGGCGACCTGCTGGGACCGTTCCCGTCGGCTGACCGTTCCTTCTTCGAAGTCTTCCTGGTGCGCGACAAGCACCCGGCCACGCTCGACAGCGAGGTGGCGGTGGAAGTGCGCCGCCTGCTGCGCGAAGACTGGCTGATGGCCAGGGCGCAGGAACATGTCATCGAAGCCCGCTAGCGCGAGCGGCGAGCCCGCCGCCCCGCCTGCCCCGGACCAGCCGGAGGCAGGGTCGGCGCTGGCCGCCTTCCTCGCCACCGTCGAGATCCTGTCGGTGCTGACGCCGGAGGAGCTGGCACGCCTGGCGGAAGCCGCGCAGGTGCTGACCTTCGGCTTTGGCGACACCGTCTGCAATGCCGGCGAAGCGGCGCCCGGCCTGTTTATCGTCAAGTCCGGCTCGGTGCGCGTGTTCAACGAGGAGCACGGCAAGGAAATCAGCATGGGCGTGCGCAAGGCCGGCGAGGTCTTTGCCGATATCGCGCTGCTGCGCGACTACCGGCATGAGTCGTCGGTGCGCGCCTCGGGCAAGACCGAGCTGCTGATGATCCCGCGCAGCGTGGGTGAGCCCGTGGTGGCCGGCAACCCGGCGGCGCTTGCGTTTATCACCAGCTATGTCGCGATCAGTTCGGCCGGAGGCTTTGTCGCGCGGCTGTTCGACCTGCGTGGCAAGCTCGACAAGCAGGAGCTGGAGGACGCCGTGCGCAGCGTCGGCGTCAAGCGCGTGGCGGCCGGCAAGGAAATCCTGAAGCAGGACGGCCGCGAAGACCGGCGCCTGTACGTGGTGCGCCAGGGCACGGTGCGCATCATGCGCAGCGAAGAGGGCAGCGAGTACCCGCTGGCGACGCTGGGGCAGGGCGACATCTTCGGCGAGCGTGCCTGCGTGATGCGGCAGGAGCAGCTGGCCTCGGCCATCGCCGAGACCGACGTGCGCCTGCTGGTGATTCCCGAGAAGACCGTGCAGCTGATCCTGGAGCGCAACCCGCGCCTGCGCGAGGTGCTGGAAGAGCGCATCCGCGTGCTGGACCGCGAGTTGCATCGGCAGAAGAAGCTGGCCGAACGGCGCAAGCGCCCGGTGCTGCTCGACCTGCATTCCAAGCCCGAGCTCGGCGAAAAACTGATCCGCCGCTTCGCGCTGGTGGAGCAGGCCGAGGAGATGGATTGCGGCGCGGCCTGCCTGGCGATGATCTGCCGGCACTACGGCATCCCGATGACGCTGGGCAAGCTGCGTGAACTGGCCAATGTGACCACCCAGGGCGCCACGCTGGACAGCCTGGCGCGCGCCGGCGAAGCGCTCGGCTTCACCACGCGCGGGGTGCAGTGCACGCGGGATTCGCTGATGGGCTTTGAGCTGCCCTTCATCGTGCACTGGGAGGGCTACCACTACGTGGTGGTGTACGGGATCTCGTCGCGCTGGGTGTGGGTGGCCGACCCGGCCATCGGCTTCCGCAAGATGAGCGCCGAGGAGTTCGAGCGCGGCTGGAGCGGCACCTGCCTGCTGTTCACGCCGGGCGAGAGCATGACCCAGCTGTCGGTGTCGCGCTCGCCGTGGCTGCGCTTTATCGGCTACCTGGCGCCGTACAAGAGGATCCTGGCACACCTGTTCCTGGCCACCTTCGTGATCCAGATGCTTGGGGTGGTGCCGCCGCTGATCATCCAGAACATCCTGGACGGCGTGGTGGTGCACCAGAACGTGGGGCTGCTGAACCTGCTGATCGCGGGGCTGATCATCTCCAACGTGTTCTCGCAGCTGATGTCGACGATTCGCGCGTATCTGGCCAACTTCATGGTGCGCAACATGGATTTCGCCATGATGTCGCACTTCTTCAAGCACACGCTGTCGCTGCCGCTGTCGTTCTTTGCCAAGCGCAAGACCGGGGATATCTTCGCGCGCTTCCAGGAGAACCAGACTATCCGCGCCTTCCTGACCGAGTCGACCGTGACCACGGCGCTGAACCTGCTGATGGTGTTTATCTACTTCACCATCATGTTCCTCTACAACGTCAAGCTGACGCTGCTGCTGATCGCCTTCGTGATCCCGATCGCGGCGCTGACGGTGGTGGTGACGCCCAAGGTCAAGACCTATGCGCGCGAGGTGTTCGCGGCATCGACCGATGCCAAGGCCTACCTGATGGAAACGCTGGGCGGCGCCGAGACCGTCAAGGGCATGGGCATCGAGCGCCCGGTGCGGCTGCGCTGGGAGCGCAAGTACGCCAAGGCGCTGGACGCGCAATACCGGGCGCAGGCCTTCCACATCCTGGTGGGGCTGGTGAGCCAGCTGCTCAACGCCGCCACCACCATCGCGGTGCTGTGGGTGGGCGCGACGCTGGTGCTGGAGCGCGAGCTCACCATCGGCCAGCTGATCGCCTTCAATGCCTTCATGGGCAGCGTGCTGGCGCCGCTGATGGGGCTGGTGGCATTATGGGGCCAGCTCAACGATGCCGGCGTGGCGATGGAGCGCCTGGGCGACGTGCTCGACCTCGAGCCCGAGCAGAAGCCGCAGGACGTGCTGTCGCGCGTGATGCTGCCCGACCTGCAGGGCGAGATCGTGATGAAAGACCTGTACTTCCGCTACGGCGGCGAAGACACGCCCTATGTGCTGGAGAACATCAGCTTTGCCATCCGCCCCGGCGAGATGGTGGCCATTGTCGGGCGCAGCGGCTCCGGCAAGACCACGCTGGCCAAGCTGCTGGTGGGCTTCTACAAGCCTACCGAGGGCTCGATGACAGTGGACGGCTATGACCTGAACGTGATCGACGCGGCGTTCTACCGCGCGCAGGTGGGCTACGTGATGCAGTCCAACCTGCTGTTCTCGGGCACCATCGCCGAGAACATCGCCTGCGGCGACGACAGCCCGGACCGGCGCCGTATCGAGGAGGTGGCGCGCATGGCCGATGCCCATGCCTTTATCAGCAAGCTGCCGCTGGGCTACGAGCAGGTGGTGGGCGAGCGCGGCATCGGGCTTTCCGGCGGGCAGATCCAGCGCCTGTGCATCGCTCGCGCGCTGTACCACGACCCGCGCCTGCTGGTGTTCGACGAGGCCACCTCGGCGCTCGACACGCAGTCAGAGAGCAACATCCTGGCGAACATGCAGGAGATCCTGCGCGGGCGCACCGCGGTCATCATCGCGCACCGGCTCAGCACCATCATGCAGGCCGACAAGATCCTGGTGCTGTATGAGGGCGCCATCGTCGAGCAGGGCCGGCATGAGGAGCTGATCGAGCGCAAGGGCATGTACTTCCAACTGGTGCAGAAGCAACTGAGTGCCGCATGAAGCTATACAACCAGGGTGCCACCCCCGCCTCGGCCACTTCGCCGGTGTCGTTCGCCGGCCTGATCGAGAAGATCGAGATCCTGCGTTCCACGCTGCGCTGGTCGTCGCGGCTTGACCGGCCGGAGATCGAGAAGCTGCTCAAGCAGGCCACCACGCTGCGCGACGAGGTGATGGGGCTGTCGCACAAGGAGCGCTTCGTGCAGGCGGCATCGGCCGAGGCCGCCCCGCCGCAGGAAGAAGTCGAGCGCATGCCGCGCGCGCGCCGGCAGGCACTGGTTGAGCGCAGCTTTATTTTCGAAGGGACCTTCGGCGACAACCCCAAGTTGCTGGAGGCACTGGAGATTGCCGAGAAGGCGGCGCCGACCGACCTGCCGGTGCTGATCGATGGCGAGAGCGGCACCGGCAAGGAGCTGATGGCCAAGGTGATCCATGCCAATGGCTCACGCACCGACAAGCCGTTTATCTCGGTCAACTGCGGCGCCATCCCCGACAGCCTGCTTGAATCCGAGCTGTTCGGCCACAAGAAGGGCGCCTTCACCGGCGCCAGCAACGACCGCCGCGGCAAGTTCGAGAGCGCGCATACCGGCACCATCTTCCTGGACGAGATCGGCGAGCTGCCGCTGACCGGGCAGGTCAAGCTGCTGCGCGTGCTGGAGGCGCACGAGATCCAGCGCGTGGGCTCGGACGAGGCGATCTCGGTCGATACGCGCATCGTCGCGGCGACCAACAAGGACCTGCGCCGCATGAGCCAGGCCGGCACCTTCCGCGAAGACCTGTTCTACCGCCTGAGCGTGATCCACGTCAGCCTGCCGTCGCTGCGCGAGCGGCGCGACGAGATCCCGCTGCTGGTTTCGTACTTCAGTGACGAGGCCGCCGGCATGCTCAAGCGCCGGCCACTCAAGCTGACGCCGCGGCTGCGCGACTTCCTGCTGCACTACGACTACCCGGGCAATATCCGCGAACTGCGCAACCTGATGTACCGGCTGAGCTGCCTGGCCGGCGACACCGCCGACCTGGCCCACCTGCCACAGGACATCCGCCCCAGGCCCGCCGCGCTGGCGGTGGTGGGCAATGGCCCCGCGGCTGCCGACATCGCCATGGCGACGTCCCTCAGCGAAGCCAAGCGCGCCGCCAGCGACGAGGCCGAGCGGGCCTTCCTCGAACGGGGCTTGCAGGAAGTCGGCGGCACCGTCGCCGAACTGGCGCGGCGCTTCGACATGAACCGCTCGCACCTGCAGATGCTGCTGAAGAAGCACGGCATCCACTCTAAGGATTTCCGCGCCAACCGGCAGGCCGAAGGCGGCAAGGGGTAGGGCGGCGAGGCTGCCGGCGGTCGTGCCTTCAGGCGTCCAGCTCGGGATTGACCAGGGTCTTGTCAGAGCCGTAGGGGTCCGCCGCACGCAGCACCACCACCGACACGTTGTCGCGGCCGCCGGCATCGAGCGCCATCTGCACCAGCGTCGGCGCGGCCTGCGCAACGTCCTGCTGCGCCAGCACCGCCGCGATGTCGTCATCGTCGACCTCGTTGCTCAGGCCATCGCTGCACAGCAGGTAGACGTCGCCATCGGCGACCTCGGTCAGCAGCTGCTCCGGCGCCAGCGTCGGGGCCGCGCCGACGGCGCGTGTGATGGTGTTCTGCGCGGGATGGTGGCGCGCTTCTTCCGGGGTGATCAGCCCGCGCGCCAGCAGGCGCTCGACCTGGTTGTGGTCGCGCGTGAGGCGCGCGAACTGGCCGCCGCGCAGCCGGTACAGGCGGCTGTCGCCAGCCCACACGCAGGCGCAACGGCGATCGCCCGCCAGCATCACCACCACCGTGCTGCCGATGCAGCGCACGCCCAGGCGTGCCGCTTCATCGACCAGCGCCAGGTTCACGCCCTGCAGCGCCGCGCGCGTGGCGTCGACCCGGTCTTCCAGCCGGGGCTGCGGCGGCAGCGTGGCCAGCGCCTGGACCACCGCCTGGCTGGCGAAGTCCCCCACGGCATGGCCGCCCATGCCGTCGGCCACCGCCCACAGGTCCTGGCCGGGCAGGTCCAGGCAAGCGTCCTCGTTGCGCTCGCGCACGCGCCCGACGTCCGTGCATGCGGCCGAGGTCCACTGGAAGTGCGAGTCGAAACCCAATCTTGTCTCCGGTCCGCGTCAAGCCCCGGACCAGCCGGGGCACTGCCACGGCGGCGCTGGCGCTCAGATCAGCATCAGATCAGCCTGCCGTCGTTCCTCGCGCCCTGGTCGCCCTGGACATTGATGTTGGCGTTTGGCGCGTTGTTGCGGATATCAATGTTCTGGAACTGGTTGTTCATCTGATCAGCATAGAAGCTGTAGTTGATCTCGTAAAAGTTGATCACCGTCCCGAGCGGCAGCGGAGACGAGGGCACGAACGGGCGGATCCACCCGAACACCCACTGCCCGCCGGCGCCGCGCACGCGGGCCATGGCGGCGGAAGCAAGTTCGCGGCAGCTGGCGAGGTCGTTGATTGCAAGGGTGGCCATGTTCGGTCTCCGGTGGATGTGGCGTGGCGCCGGGGGCGGTACCGGTATTGAGCAAGGCGCGTGCCACAGCATGGGTGTGGCAGTAGGTCGACTGGAAACCCAAGGCCGGCGCGGGCTGCAGGGCGGGGCGGGGACAATGG
>NZ_JBYSZI010000082.1:0-22838 GCF_058787075.1 Cupriavidus sp. FW305-46 | reverse complement strand
CGGCGAAACAGCCACGCTTGCCAAGGACGATAAGCGACCGTATGGCGCCACGCTACCGCATGGCATACAACAACCCCAGCCCACCTCAATCCACCAACTCAGGCCACCCCTGCTCCCCCCCTAACCCAGGCAATAGTCGCACCACATACTCATGCAACCGCGACAACTCAAACGCAATCCCATCCGGAAACCCCTGCCTCCCACCGCGCTTGTCGATCAGCAGCTCAACCAGGAAAGCATGCAAAGCCGCCGGGTTGACAGATAGCGCAGCCAATTGGTTGCCGATGCGCGCATAGCGGCGGCATAGCTCCACGGGGCGCGCTTCGGCCGGCAGCGACGCCAGCCACCGTATGGCGACGTCTGTAAGCAAGGTATCTTCCGGCGAAGGCGGGCGCCGCACGCCGCTCCAGTCAGGCTCGGCGTGCACTGGCGGCGCGCCGTCCAGCACCTTCTTTGCTTCCTCAACGGTGACGAATTCAAAAGAGAGGGGTTCCATGCCGGCTCCGGGATCAGACCAACGCGCACCGCTGCGCATTAACGCGCATTCTAGCGATTACGGCGCTTCGCTGGCTATCTTGATAGCCATGCCAGCCTCGGCCTCCGTGCGCCTTCTTCGCTAGCGCCTGCCGGCCGCGCCAAACAGCGCGGGCATGAACGTGGCCGTCAGCGCGCGGGGCATCCGGTCTTCCATGCGGGGACGAGCGCGCCGTCGCGCGCGAAGCGGAACTGGCCGTCGAGGTAGCCCAGGCCGAACAGCGTCAGCACCTGCGTGTAGTAGCCGGGCGGCTCGCGCTGCGCCAGTTCGCGCGTGCGGCGCGCTTGCGCGCTGGCCTGGCCGGCGCGGCCGAGCGCGGCCAGGAAGGGCGCCACCGCGGCGGAGAAACCGCCGTTGCCTGCGTTGGGGCCGGGCTGGCCGGTCTGCGTATCGACGCGTTCGGGCGGGAAGCCCTTGGCCGCCACGTAGTCCGCCAGCGGTGTGAAGGTGCGCAGCAGCGCGGCGCGCTGGGGCTCGTCGCTGGCCAGCATGCCGGCCCACAGGTAGACGCGGATCGCGTTGTAGGCGCTTTCGGCGTGCGTTTGCGCATCGGGCAGGAAGCCACGCCCGGTCTCGTATTCCACCCAGTCCGGCGCGAAGCCGCGCGGTGCGGTGTCCAGCATCAGCCTGGCCGAACTGGCCACCAGTTGCTGCCAGGCCGGTTCATCGGGCAGCAGCGTGGCCAGCCGGCGCATGACCTGCATCGGCACATAGCTTGGGTTCAGGCGCCAGCGGCGCTCGCTCAGCTTGAACCCCTGCGCGCCGGGCAACACGGTGCGGCCCAGGCTCGGCAGCACCGCCGTTTCCTCGCGCAGGATGCGCCGGGCCATCAGCGTGCCGAGCGCGGTGAAGCGCCGCTCCTGCCAGAGCCGGCCGGCTTCCAGCAGGGTGTAGGCGAGCCACAGGTCGGCGTCCGAGGCCGGGTTGGCATCGATCACGCCCCAGCTGTCCGCGGCCTTGCCTGCCGATTTGGCCTGCTCCGGCGGCAGCCGTCCCCAGATCCAGGCCGGCAGGTGCGCGATCAGGTCGCCCTGGGCGAGGTTGTTCTCGGTCCAGGCAAGCAGCTTGTCGAAGCTGGCGCGGTCATTGGCCGCGAGGGCAAAGAACAGGCCGTAGGCCTGGCCTTCAGACACCGTGGCCTGGTTCTCGGTGCTGGCATCGATCACGCGGCCGTCGGCGCTCAGCAGGGTTCGCCTGAAGGCATCCCAGTCCGCCCACTTGCAGGCCGGGGCGCCGGCAGCCGTGGCGGCCAGCGAGGCACAGGCCAGCGTACCGGCGAGCAGCCATCGGGTCAGGCCCGTCAGCGTGCGCCGCATGTCAGCTCCCGTTGCGCCGTGCCGCCAGCTTGCCGGGCGTCCAGAACAGCGACAGCGCCACCACCAGCCCCGCCATCAGCCCGGCGATCGCCATCAGGCCGGGGAAGGCCGAGACCCGCACCCAGATGGCCGTCGATGGCGGACACCGGCGCCACCGTCACGCGCAGCGACGGCAGGCCGGTCCACTTGCCCATATGCCCGAAAAGCACCGCGCGAGCCACATTTCCTCCGGGTCTAAAAAAAAGATTCAGGGGTGATATAAAAAGCAGAAACGCCGCCCCCTGGCAAGGGGGCGGCGTTTGCGGTTGGCAAACCGGCCGCTTCAGGCTGCCTGTTGGCGGCGCAGCGGCAACCGCCTCACCCGCAGGTTCCGTCGGCCGCGCACACGCCGCGCACCACCATCTCGCCCATGAAGCCCATGGAAGCCTGGTCGGCAATCGCGTCGCGCAGCGCATCCAGCGCGGCGTCATGGGGATCGCTGGCATTGCCGGCCTCCAGCGGCGTGTCATGCCAGCGCCGGGGTAAGGCAGCGGGGTCGATATCGACCCCGGCGCCTGCCGCCAGCGCGGCCAGCACCGCGGCTTCCGCTTCGGCCATGGCGTCGGCGGACAGGTCCCTGGCGCGCGCCTGCCCGAAACTGTCGAACGCCTGTTCCGGCGGCCCGCCAAACAGCTTCCACAAGGCCAGCTCGGTCAGCGGTGAGCAGTTCACGGTGCGCCCGCCCAGCACCAGGCCATGCAGCCGCAGGCGGTTCGGCTCGCCCTGCGCAAGCCCGCCCTCGCAGCGCACCATCAGCGCGCCGCCCGGCACCTCGGCCAGGCGGAATGCGCCCTTGGCATCGGTGGTTGCGTTGCGCACTTGCCCTTGCGCATCGCGCAACTGCACGGTGGCGCCTGCCAGCGCGGCGCCGACGGCAGCCGTGCCGCTCACTTCCGGCGCATGGCCATCCCCGCATGCTGCGACCGCCGCGACCCCGCATGCGAGCACGAGGTGGCGCCAGGATCTAAGGTCCTTGCCCATGGTTGCTCCGCCTAAGGTGCCAGGGTGGCCAGCTCGCGGCGCGAGCGGTTGAACAGGCCGCGCGCCAGCGGCGTCGGGCGGAAGTCGACGTCAAGCGCCGAGATCGTGATGAACTTGGCCAGGAAGGCCGGCGTCTCCGCGATCCGCGCCAGCGCTGCCGCTTCGGTCTCCGGCGCGCCCACGTCGATCGATACCGTGTTGTCGGCATTGCGCTTGTAGGCGGTGGTAAAGGAATCCACCGTGCCAGGCGTGGTCAGGCGCACGCCGGCAGGGGTTCCGCCGGCAGCGATCGGGTAGTTGATGCTCAGCGGGTGGGCCACCGGCAGCAATGGCTGGCCGGCTGCGCGCGTGGCTTCCAGGCTGGCAATCACGCGGGCCAGGAAGGCCCCGGCCTTGGGGAACGCGGCCACGGTGCTGCCGAAGCCGGTGCGTGCTTCGGTAAAGTCCACGCCAACGCTCAGCGCGATGCCGGGCACGCCGCGGCGCGCGGCGAACAGCACGTTCATCACCGTGCCCGAGTGCGGAATGGAGTCCGACAGGTTCTCGCCGAAATTGGCCCCGGAGACGACCAGGTCCGGCGTGAAGCTGCTTTCCGGCCCGACGATCTTCAGGCCCATGGCGGTGGCGTCAACCGGCGAGCCGCTGCCCAGGTAGTCCGGGTTGGTGGCATTGAGCGCGCCGCCTGCGACGAAGGTGGTCTTGACCCGGTGCACGCAGAAGGTGTCGGCGCTGCCGGCGAGCGGATCGACCACCAGCCGGGTGCGCCCGTCGGGCACGGCATAGGCAGCGCCCGAGCCGCTCTGGTTGCTGGCCGGCCCGACCGTGATGACGCGGTGGCCGGCGTCCTGCAGGGCCTTGCGGACCGCGGTGATGCCAGGTGCGGCGCAGCCGTCGTCATTGGTCAGCAGGATATTGAGCGCGTGCGCGGGGCTGGCCGCGGCGGCGAGTGCCGCGGCCGCGATACCGAGGCCAGCGAGCCGCAGGCGGGTGGGAAGTCGAAGCATGGGAACCTGTCTCCATTCTCTGGTGCGTGATGAAAGCCATGCACGGCCGCGCAGCGGCGCCGCCGGGCTTGATCGAAGCCGGGGCGACAGCGTCACGGCACCAGCAGGCCCCGTTCGCGCGCCAGCGTGATCGCCGTATCCTCGATCATGTCCTCCTGCCCGCCCACCAGCCGCTGCCGGCCGAGCTCGACCAGGATCTCGCGCGCGGGGATGCGGTACTTGGCCTCGGCGCGCTTGGCGAACAGCAGGAAGGACGAGTACACGCCGGCATAGCCCAGCGTGAGCGCGTCGCGGTCGATGCGGATGGGGTGGTCCATGATCGGCACCACCAGGTCTTCGGCCACGTCGGCGATGCGGTAGACGTCGACGCCGGTCTCGATGCCCATGCGCTCGCACACGGCCACCAGCACTTCCATCGGCGTATTGCCGGCACCGGCGCCCAGCCCGGCGGCGGCGGCGTCGATGCGGCTGGCGCCGCAGGCGATCGCGGCGAGCGAATTGGCCACGCCCATGGCAAGGTTGTGGTGGCCGTGGAAGCCCAGCTCGGTCTCGGGGCGCAGCGCCTGCCGCACGGCGCCCAGCTTCTCGGTGACGTCGTGCGGCAGCATGTGCCCGGCCGAGTCGGTGATATACAGGCAGTTGGCACCATAGCTTTCCATCAGCAGCGCCTGCTGCACCAGCGTCTGCACCGGTGCCATGTGCGCCATCATCAGGAAGCCCACGGTATCCATGCCCAGCTTGCGCGCCATGCCGATATGCTGCTCCGAGACATCGGCCTCGGTGCAGTGGGTGGCGACGCGGATGGTATGCACGCCGATCTCATGCGCCATGCGCAGGTGGTCGACGGTGCCGATGCCGGGCAGCAGCAGCGCGGAGACGCGCGCCTGCTTCAGTTCGCCCAGCACCGCGCGCAGGTATTCCTCGTCGCTGTGCGCGGGGAAGCCGTAGTTGACCGAGGCGCCGCCCAGGCCATCGCCGTGGGTGACCTCGATCAGCGGCACGCCGGCGGCGTCCAGCCCGCGGGCAATGCCTTTCATCTGTTCCAGCGAGATCTGGTGGCGCTTCGGGTGCATGCCGTCGCGCAGGGTCATGTCGTGCAGGGTGATGCGTTGGACCATGGCTGGCTCCTCAGGCGTTGGCGGTTTCTTGCGCGCTGCCGGCGCGCATGGCGGCGGCGATGCACTCGGCGGTGCGGGCCGCCGAGGCGGTCATGATGTCCAGGTTGCCGGCATACTTGGGCAGGTAGTCGCCCAGGCCCTCGACCTCCAGGAAGATCGACACGCGCTTGCCGTCGAACACGGGGCCGTTCTTCAGCGTGTAGCCGGGCACGTACTTGCGCACTTCGGCAATCATGTCGTGCACCGAGGCGGTAATCGCGGCAACGTCGGGCGCATCGTCGGTCAGGCAGTGGATGGTGTCGCGCATGATCAGCGGCGGCTCGGCCGGGTTGATCACGATGATGGCCTTGCCCTGGCGCGCGCCGCCCACGGCTTCGATCGCGCCCGCCGTGGTGCGCGTGAACTCGTCGATATTGCGGCGCGTGCCGGGCCCGACCGAGCGCGACGACACCGTTGCCACGATCTCGCCATAGGCCACCGGCTGCACGCGCGAAACCGCATACACCATGGGGATGGTGGCCTGCCCGCCGCACGTGACCATGTTGACGTTCATCTCGTTGCTGCCGATATGGGCGTCCAGGTTGACCGGCGGCACGCAGAACGGCCCGATCGCCGCCGGCGTCAGGTCGATCACGCGCACGCCGCGCGCGGTCAGCTTGGCCGAGTGCTCGGCGTGGGCGTAGGCGGAGGTGGCATCGAAGGCGATGCGGATATCGTCGGCCTCCAGGTGCGGCAGCAGGCCGTCGATGCCGTCGCTGGTGGTCTTCAGCCCCAGCTCGCGCGCGCGCGCCAGGCCTTCGGATGACGGCTCCACGCCGACCATCCAGACCGGTTCCAGGATGTCGCTGCGGCGCAGCTTGTAGAGCAGGTCGGTGCCGATATTGCCGGGCCCGATCAGGGCACATCGGATCTTGTTCATGGGGTCTCGCTTGGCAAAGTCAGGAAGTCAGGAAAGTCGTGGAAGTCAGCGGAACACGGCGCTGCAGCCGCCGATGCCGGTGATATGCATGGACAGCCGGTCGCCCGCCTGCACCGGAATCAGCGCCGCCAGCGAACCCGACAGGATGGTCTCGCCGGCCAGCAGCGGAATGCCGAAGCTGCCCAGGGTGTTGGCCAGCCACGCCACCGCGTCGGCGGGATGCCCCAGCGCGGCGCTGCCAAGCCCAGTGGCCACGCACTCGCCGTTTTTCTCAAGCGTCATCGCGCATGCGCCCAGGTCCAGCGCGTGCGGGCTGACGCGTTCCGCGCCGAGCACATAGACGCCGCAAGACGCGTTGTCGGCGACGGTGTCCTCGATGCGGATGCGCCAGTCCCGGATGCGCGAATCCACGATCTCGAAGCAGGCCGCCACCGCTTCGGTGGCGTCGAGCACATCGGCGCGCGTCACGCCCGGGCCGCGCAGGTCGCGCCGCAGGAAGAAGGCAATCTCGCCCTCGGCGCGCGGCTGGATCAGGGTATCGGTGGAGATGGGCTGCCCGGCGGCGTACTGCATGCTCTGCAGCAGGATGCCGAAGTCTGGCTGGTGCACGTCCAGCATCTGCTGCACGGCCGCGCTGGTCACGCCGATCTTCTTGCCGGTGACGCGGTCGCCGGCCGCCAGCCGGTGGGCGATAAAGCCTTGCTGGATGCGATAGGCAGCGTGGACGTCGAGCCCCAGTCCGCGGCCGCTGAGCGGCGGCACCGGCGCGCGCGTGACCAGCGCATGGTGGAGTTCATTGCTGAGCGTGGTGATCAGGTCGGCGTTCATGGCAGGGGAGGGTCGGGCCGCGCTGCCGCGGCGGCAGCGCGCCGCGGCAGTTCGGGTCAGGACAAAGGTCAGAACGAGTACTTGGCGTTGAAGGCCACGTAGTCGCGGTCAGCCAGCGGACGGTTGGCGATGTTGGGCCCGCCGATGAACGCGGCGTAGGTCAGGCTGAGCTCCAGGTTGTTCAGGTACTTGAAGGTCAGCCCCACGCTGGCGCGCTTGTCGCCATAGCCCATCAGCGTGCCGAAGGCGCCGGCCACCGCCGACTGGCCGCTGAACTGCTGAGCGTAGGTGAGTGGCACACTCATGTCCCAGCCATCGAACACATTGTTGTAGGTCAACGACCAGCCCACCTGGAACGCCGCCGAGTTGCGGGTGTTCGACAGCTTGCTGAAGCCCATCACCGGGTCCACGTCCAGCACGTGCAGGTAGGCGACTTCGCCCAGCAGCGTCTGCGAGTCGGCCAGGAAGGTCGGGCCCACCGAGTAGATCGCGGAGAGCTGGCCCTGCAGCGCCTTGCCGCGCGTCGCGGTGGGCGAGCCGGCCACGTCCACCAGCATCGGCACGCCGTCCTTGTAGCTGACTTCACCGGCGACGTTGGCGCCCAGCACCTGCGTGGAGAAGCTGGCGCCGGTCAGGTTGATGCCGCCGTAGAACTTCTGCTGGTACTGCAGCGTGGGAAAGAGCGAGGTGACCACGCTCGGGTTCTTGTCGTGATAGCGCAGCTGGTACAGCCCGATCTCGGTGCTGTCAAATACGCGGAAGCGCGCGCCCACGCCCCATTGCCCCCAGTCCGAGGGGCGGATATCCGGGCCGCGCGGGATGTTGAAGCCGGGCCCGATGATGAACTCCGCGCCCGGGCCGACCACGTCGGTGGAGCTGAAATAGCTGCCCGGTGCGAAGATCTGGTTCGGCTTGTAGGTGAACTGGTAATAGCCCATCACGCTGAATGCCGGCGTGACCTGCAGCTGCAGCGACGCCTGCGGCACCGGCAGCAGGATGTCCTTGACCTCGGCGCCCGGCACGAAAGCCTTGGTGGCATCGGCAGGCCCTTGCGCGCCGGCGATATTGGCGAAGAACAGGCTCTCGCCCCAGGCGACCACCTGGTTGCCCAGCTTGAAGCTCAGCTGCGTGCTGCCGATCGGCGCCGCGCCATAGACATAGGCATCGAGCAGTTGCGCGCGGTGCTCGTGATAGTCCTGCGCCGAGTTGGTGAACTGGTTGAACGGGCCGCTGTGGTTGACCGTGAACGGCGCATTGTTCGAGTTGGTGCCGCTGTAGGCCCAGTCCTGGAACACGCTGCCGCGCACCAGCGCGCCGAAGACGTCGTGCTTGAGATGCGCTTCGCCCAGCAGCGAGACGCGGTTGGCGATCATGTCGCCGCGCTTGAAGTTGCGGTTGCCATCGTCGCCGTTGATGTTGGCGGGGCTCAGCAGCGTGTTGCTCTGGTGGCCGGTGCGCACCGCCGCGCCGTAGGAGGCGGTGACGCTGTAGTCGAGCGTGGTGTCGTGGCCAAGGTCGATGGTGTCGCCGGCCCTCGCTGGCGTTGCAAGCAGCGCGGCCAGTGCCGCCGCGGCAGCGATTGGCCGCAGCCGGTTGCGGCGTTTCAGTGGGCCGAGTTGTGGATGGTGCATGGTGGTCTCCCCGTGGTGTCGGTGTTGGTTCATTGCCTGGCACTTCGAATGGCGCTCGCCTGGTCGCAAGCGTAGAGAGGGCCAGCCATGCACAAATCGGCAGAACGGACTAGGCGGTTTCCCTACAGGCGGGCCGCTCAGCCGCGATTGACCGAGGCCGCGTCGAGAAAGGCCGGGCGCTCGCCGCCGCCATCGATCACGAGATTGGCGCCCGACACGTACGACGCCTGCGGCGATGCCAGGAACAGGCACGCGCCGGCGATGTCGTCCGGATGCGCGAGCCGGCCCAGCGGCACCGTCGCGGCCATGGTGCGCAATGCCTCGGGGTCGCCGTAGTGCTGCTGCTGCGAGGTCTCGGTCAGCACCACGCCCGGGCTGACCGCGGCAACGCGCACCTTGGGCGCCCATTCCACCGCGAGCGTGCGCACCGCATTGAGGATGCCGGCCTTGGCGGCGCCATAGGCCGCCGTGCCGGGCGAAGGACGCAGCGCGCTGACGCTGCCGACGAACAGCTGCGTGCCGCCGCCGGCCTGTTGCTGCATGCGTGCATTGGCGCGCTGCGCGAGCTGCAGCGGCGCTACCAGGTTGAGCCGGATCACCGATTCCAGCAGCCGTGGCGAGGCCTCCGCAACCAGCGCGAACGGCGAGCCGCCGGCGTTGTGGATGACCACGTCGAGCGTCGGGCTGGCCTGCGCGATCTGCGCCAGCATGGCATCGACCTGTTCGATGTCGCGGATGTCCGCCGGGATGAAGCGGGCGCTGCGGCCATCCGCGGCCGGCACTTCGCTGTCGTCGGCGGGCGCGGTGCGGCCGCATACGAAGACCTGCGCGCCGGCGCGCCGGCGCGCAGGAAGGCCTCGCTGATGGCGCGGCCGATGCCGCGCATGCCGCCCGTGACCAGCACGGTCTGGCCGGTGTAGTCGAATCCTGTCATGGGTCCCCCTTGATGCATGGAGCGCCCATCGTAGGAGAAGTGGCCGTCCGGATCGTAGTCCGAATGAACGATGCCCGCGCTGGCGGCGCTGCGCAATATGCTGGGCAAACCACGGGAGACGCCCTCATGTCCGCTACGTCACAGCACACGCCTTTGTCCCCACACCCGAACCTGCCGGTCGGGCGCTTCGTCACCACGTCAACGGGCCTGCGCCTGCACTGCCTGGACTCCGGCAGCGGCGAGCCGGTGGTGTTTATCCACGGCAGCGGGCCGGGCGCGAGCGGGCACAGCAACTTCCGCCACAACGCGCCGGCCTTCGCCGAGGCGGGCCTTCGCACCGTGGTGGTGGACCTGCCGGGGTATGGCCTGTCGTCCAAGCCGGACGATGTCGAGTACACCCTGGACTTCTTCGTCGCCGCGCTGCGTGAGCAGTTGCTGGCACTGGAGCTGCCGCGCTGCGTGCTGGTGGGCAATTCGCTTGGCGGCGCCATCGCGCTGAAGTACGCGCTGGACTTCCCGGAGCATGTCAGCCGCCTGGTGATGATGGCGCCCGGCGGCGTGGAGGAGCGGGAAACCTATTTCCAGATGGAGGGCATCCAGCGCATGGTGTCGCTGTTTACCGGCGGCCACATGAACCCGGACACCATGCGGCAACTGCTGCAACTGCTGGTGCACGACGCCAGCCTGGTCACCGACGCGCTGGTCGAAGAGCGCATGGCGGTGTGCCGCGAGCAGCCGCGCGAGGTGCTGGCCACCATGAAAGTGCCCAACCTGACCGAGCGGCTGGGCGAGATCCGCTGCCCGGTGCTTGGCTTCTGGGGCACGGAAGACCAGTTCAATCCCGCCTCGGGCGCCACCAAATTCCTGGCCGGCTGCGCCGACGCGCGCTTCGTCATGATCAACCGCTGCGGCCACTGGGTGATGGTCGAGCACGCCGCTTATTTCAACCGTGAATGTCTCGGCTTCCTGGCGGATACCGCCCAGGGCGGGGCGGCATAATTGGCTCGCACGTCCACACAAGAAGACCCAGGAGACATCATGGAATACCCGTATAGCCTGTTCGACCTGCGCGGCAAGGTTGCCGCCATCACCGGTGCCGCGCGCGGCATCGGCGCGGAAACCGCCCGCGTGCTGGCGGCGGCCGGCGCGAAGGTCGCGGTACTAGACGTGCTGGAAGCCGACGGCAAGGCCACCGCGGAAGCGATCTGCGCCGAAGGCGGCGAGGCCGCGTTCTGGAAGCTCGACGTCACCAGCGAAAGCGACGTGAAGCGCGTGTTCGCGGAGATCGCGGCGCGCTTCGGCGGCCTCGGCATCCTGGTGAACAACGCCGGCATCGAAGGGCCCAATGCGCCGACCCATGAGCTCGCGCTGGAGCAATGGCAGCAGGTCATGGCCGTGAACGTGACCGGCACCTTCCTGTGCACCAAGCACGCCATCGGTCACATGGAGCGCGCCGGCGGCGGCGCCATTGTCAACGTGTCGTCGATGTACGGCATCGCCGGCGGGCCGGACGTGCCGCCTTATCACGCATCCAAGGCCGCGGTGCGGATGATGGCCAAGACCGATGCCATGCTCTATGCCGGCAAGGGGATTCGCGCAAACTCGATCCATCCCGGCTATATCCGCACGCCGATGCTCGAGCACGTGGCCCAGGCCTCGGGGCAGGGCGAGGCGCTGTTCGACTACCTGGGCGGGCAGACCCCCGCGGGCAAGGTGGGCCAGCCGCGCGACATCGCCGCGGGCATCCTGTACCTGGTGTCCGACGCCGGACGCTATGTCACCGGCGCCGAGCTGGTGATCGACGGCGGCTACACCGCACGCTAGAACCACCAGACAAGGAGAATCCCCATGCCCGATAGCGCCGCAATGAAAGCCACGCTGCTCGCCTATGCCGAGCGCTTCAATGCCGGTGACGCGCAGGGCGTTGCCGCGCTCTACGCCGACGATGCCACCGTCGAAGACCCGGTCGGCGCGCAGCCGATCGCCGGCAAGCCGGCCATCCTGGCCTTCTACCAGCACACCACCGCGCTGGGCGCGCGCCTGGAGGTGGTGGCGCCGCCGCGCGGCTCGCACGGCGACGCCGCCGCGCTGACCTTTGCCGTGCACGCGCGTCTGGAAGGGCGGCCGGCCCGCATCGACGTGACCGACATCATGACGTTCGGCGCAGACGGCCGCATCCGCAGCATGCGCGCCCACTGGGGGCCGGACGACGTGCATTTCCTGTAGGCCCGCCGCGCCCATGGCCCGCCACACCCGCGAGGATGCCGCCGTCACGCGGACGCGCATCCTGGCCAGCGCGCTGCAACTGATCCGGCACCGCGGCCTGCATTGCGTCACCGTGGACGATGTGGCCCGCGCCATCGGCATGACGCGCGGGGCGGTCTACGGGCATTTCCATTCCCGCACCGAGCTGCTCGGCGCGCTGCTGTCGTGCGCCGAAGCCGACTTCGCCGCCCGCCTCGCGCCGCTGGCGCAGGGCCGCGCCGGCAGCGGACCAGGCGCGCTGGAGCAGGCGCTGGCCGCCTTGCTCCATGGCGATGACCTGGCGCGCCATGTCAGCCTGCTGGCGGCGCTGCTGCAGCACAAGTGCGGCGACGACTGCGAGCTTTGCCCGCTGCGCGCCCGCGTGCTGGCGGGCGTCGAGACCCTGCGCGCGACCTTTGCAGACCTGCTGCCGGCCCCCGGCCTGGCCAGCCTGCTGGTGGCGCACCTGTGGGGCCTGCTGAGCGCGCACGCCATGCACCTGGCGCCGTCTGGCCTGTCCGGCTGTGCCGCGGCGCTGGCCGGGCTGTATCAAGGGCCCGATGTGCCGCAGCATCCGTCCCTGTCCACCATCCCCTCCTGTCGATCCGACGCCACTTTCGATCCGGCGCTGCTGCGGGATACCCCTTAGTCTGCTCGGACGAAGCGTTTCGGGCCGGCGCTGACTACGATGCTTTCAAAAGCATGGAAACCCAGCAAGGGTGCGGAGGAGACAGCATGAAGCGGCTCGGATTTCGTTGGGCGGCGGGCCTGGCCGGGGCCGGCGCCGCGATGGGCGCGGCCTGGGCGATTGCCGTGGGCGGCGACCTTGCCACCGCGCATGGCAGCCAGGACGAGATGCCCGCTGTCAGCGCGGCCTCCGCCGACGCGGCGCAAGACCACTGCAACGACGCCTGCGTGCGCAGCCGCGGCACCGCGGCGTTGGTGGTGCTAAGCCAGAGACCTCCGCATTGACCTGTCGATCGACCTGCCTATGCAGGTCGATCGACGGGCCAGTCCCTAATCGCCGAAATAGCGATCTGCGACCTCAGTCGATCAGGAAGCGTTGCGTCAGCAGCGCCCAATAGGCCGCGCCGATGGCGACGTTGTCGTCGTTGAAGTCGTAGCCGGGGTTGTGCACCATGCAGGCGCCTGCACTGTCTCCATCGCCGTTGCCGATCAGCAGATAGCTGCCGGGGCAGCGCTCCAGCATGAAGGCGAAGTCCTCGCTGCCGGGCAGCGCCGGGCCTTGCGGCACGACCTTGTCCGGCCCAAGCAAGGCGAGCGCCGTCTGGCGCGCGAATTCCGTCTCTTCCGGAGTGTTGACGAGCACCGCATAGCCTTGCCGGTAATCGATCTCGGCGCGCACGCCGTAGCTTTCCGCCTGGGCCTGCACCAGGGCCTTGATGCGCCGCTCCAGGGTGGCACGCACGTCGCGGTCGAGCGCCCGCACGCTGATTTCCAGCGTGGCTTCCTGCGGGATCACGTTGTTGGCCTTGCCGGCATGCATGGCGCCGACCGTTACCACCGCCATCTGCAGCGGGTCGACGTTGCGCGAGACCACGGTCTGCAGGGCCAGCACGATGCCGGCGGCGGCCACCAGCGGATCGGCTGCCCGGTGCGGCAGCGCGCCGTGGCCGCCCACGCCTCTGACCGTGACGGTGGCGTAGTCCGACGAAGCCATGGTGGGACCGTCGCGCAGCACCAGCCGTCCCTGCGTGATGCCAGGCATATTGTGCATGGCGAAGACGGCGTCGCAGGGATACTTCTCGAACAGCCCGTCCTGGATCATGCGCACGGCGCCGCCCATGCCTTCCTCGGCCGGCTGGAAAATCAGGTTTAGCGTGCCGGAGAACTGCGCTTCCTGCGCCAGGTATTCCGCGGCGCAAAGCAGCATGGCGGTGTGCCCATCGTGCCCGCAGGCATGCATGACGCCGGCATGGCTGCTGGAGTAGGGCAGGCCGGTCGCCTCGCCGATCGGCAGGGCGTCCATGTCGGCGCGCAGGCCGAGCCGGCGCGTGCCGCTGCCGCGCCGCAGCCTGCCCACCACGCCGGTGCCGCCCAGCCCGCGCTCCACGTCGTAGCCCCATTGGGCGAGGCGCTCGGCCACAGCGTCGCTGGTGCGGTGCTCCTGGAAGCCAAGTTCCGGATGCTGGTGAATGTCGCGGCGCAGCGCAACGAACTTGTCCGCGCGGGAGCGCAGCGATTCCAGGATGGCGTGCATGGGATTTCTCTCCTCTCTATATGCGATGGCATTGGCGTTGCGTCATTGCGGCTGCAGCCCGATGGCCTTGGCCAGGCCGCGGTAGCGCGCCGTCTCGCCTTCGTAGAAGCGGGCCGCCTCCTGCAGCGTCATCGGCGTGGCCACGGTCTGCATCTGGGCTTCCAGCCCGGCGCGCACGCCGGGATCCTTGAGGACATTGCCGAGCGCCAGGTTCAGGCGCTGCACCACCTCGGGCGGGGTTCCCTTCTTCACCATGAAGCCGGTCCAGATCGTGAAGGCGAAGTTCTTCAGCAGCTTGCCTTCGCCGATGGTGGGCACATTGGGCAACAGCGGCGCCCGGGTGGCGCCCGCGGTGGCCAGCAGTTTCAGCCGTCCCTGCTGGGCCATCGCGCCGAGCGCGGCGTTGAACGGCACGATGGCGAAGTCGAGCTGGCCGCCGCCGAGGTCCTGTACCAGCGGCGCCGCGCCCTTGTAAGGGACGTGGGTCATCCTGGTGCCGGTGAGCTGCTGCATGTGCTCGACCAGGATGTGGTACAGCGAGCCCACTCCCACGCTGCCGTAAGACAGCGGCTTGTCCTTGCGGCTGCGCGCCAGGGCGATCAGTTCGTCCGCGGAGTTGGCTTCCAGGTCCTTGCGTGCGATCAGTGCCAGCACCGCGGTGGAAATCGGCTGCACCAGCTGGAAGTCCTCCGCCTGCAGCTTGACCGCGGCATTGGCCAGCGGAGACAGGATCACTTCGTTGGGAGAGCCCTGGAACAGGTAGTAGCCGTCGCCCGGCGCCGACAGCACCTTCTGCGCGCCGATGGCGCCGCTGACGCCGCCCAGGTTCTCCACCAGCACGGTCTGGCCGAGCTGCTTGCCGACGGGCTGGCTCAGCACGCGGGCGATGGCGTCGGAGGCGCCGCCGGCGGGATAGGGCACCATCAGTGCGATCGGCTTGGCGGGATAGGACGCCCCGGTCGCCCCCGCGGCTGCGGTCGCGCCGGCCGCGCCGGCGCAGATCGGGCTGGCCAGCACGGCGGCAAGCAGGCCGCCAGTCAGCCTCGTCAGCGGGCGGCGCAGGCATTGTGTGAGGGTCATCGTCGTCTCCTGATCATGGATGCCGCGTCTGTCTTGTTGCCCCGGCGGGACGCACGGCTGGCAGCCATGTTAGGAAGGCGGCAACCTGATGTCCAATGCATCATTTTTCTCATTATCATTACAAGATTGCATGCGAGGACGGCGATGAACCTGATTCAGCTCAAGCACCTGATCGCGCTGGCGGAGACCGGCTCGTTCAGCCAGGCCGCCGCGCGGCTGCATCTGACGCAGCCGGCACTCAGCCGCAGCATCCAGGCCCTGGAAGCGGAGCTGGGCATGCCACTGGTAGACCGCATCGGCAAGCGCAACGAACTGACGCCGTTCGGGCAGCTGGCGCTGGAAAGGGCACGGCGCATCGCCTTCGAGGCTGGCGAGCTCAGGCAGAGCGCGCTGGCGTTGCAGGCCGGCCAGGCGGGCACGCTGCGCATCGGCCTGGGATCCGGGCCGGGCGCCATGCTGATGACGCCGTTGCTGGTGCATATGGCCAGGCACCATCCCAGGGTCAGGCTGACCATTTCGCGCGGCGCGACCAATCTGCAGCTTCAGCAGCTACGCGCCCGCGCGCTTGACGGCGTGGTCATCGATCTGCGCTCGCTAGTGCCGGGCCCCGACCTGCGCGTGGAGCGGCTGCCGGACCTGCGCGCCGGCTTCATGTGCCGCAGCGGCCATCCGTTGTGCAAGCTGCGCCGCGTGAGCTTCGACGATCTGCTGGCCTATCCGATCGCTTCCAGCCCCCTGTCGGACGAGGTGGCGCGCATCCTGATCGCCCACTTCGGGCCACGCGCGCATCCCGACCAGATGGTCACGCTGCGCTGCGAGGAGATCTCCAGCCTGGTGGAAGCCGCCCGCATCACCGATGCGGTGTTCCTCGGCATCATCGCCGCCGCGCGCGAGCCCATGGCAAGCGGGGAACTGGTGGAGCTGGCATTGACGCCGCCCTTGCACACCAGCGCGCAGTTCGCGCTGATCACCTTGCAGGGACGGACCGAGACGCCCGCAATGGAGATGCTGCGGGCATTCATGGCGGAGAGGATGCGGGAGTAGCGGCGCTCCCGCCCGCGCGTACAGGCAATGACCGCTCAGCGCAGGCCAGCCTGCCGTTGCGCATTCAGCGCTTCCGCGCGCGCCTTGACGTCGCGTGCCACCTGGTCGAACCCCTGTTTCACCCAGGCACCGTGCTCGCGCATGATGGTCTCCGCATTCAGTCCAAGGAACAGGTCAGTGGTGAAGTAGCGGGTGCGCCCGGGCCCGATGGCTTCCAGGTACTGGTCGCGCCGGGCGGCATCCTTGTTCTCGTCGGTGGGGCGCTGCTCCCACGAGAGCAGGCGTTCCGGCTCCCACGCCACCAGGTACTCGTTGACCGGGATGACCTGGTCAGTGCCGGGGATGCGCACCTGCATGTACACCATGTCGCCGAGCCGGCCGGTGGTCTCCAGCCCAGGGCAGAACGCATTCCATTCCGCGTAGCGCGCAAAGTCGGTCAGCACTTCCCACACCAGCGCTACCGGCGCGTCGATCTCCACCTGGATCGACGTCACGAGATTCTCTGCTTTGGCCATCGGCCCCTCCTTCATGAAAGTCATTGGGAAGGGACACACTAGAGCCGTGTGACTGCGGTTCGCATACCCCGAACGGACGAGTCCGGGTGGACGAAGGCGATGTTGTCGAGGTCAGGCAGATTGAGGCTTGCCCCGAGCGCGCTGTCCGGCGGCGGCGACGCGCGGCGGGGTCTCAGTCTCCAACTGCTGTGAGCTTGGTGCCGGCCATCCGGGATGGCTGGCATTTTTTTTGGTTCATCGTCAAACTCTGGGGTCGGGCCGCGCGCAGGCCCACACACTTCAGGAGAACCCATGTTTGACCACGTCAAATTCGGAGTCAGCGACTATGCAGCGAGCAAGGCGTTCTTCCTCAAGGCACTCGAACCGCTCGGCGTAGCGGTTGCCTCGGAGGGGCCGCCGGTGTACGGTGTCGAGCTATGCCCAAAGGGCAAGGCTTCATTGTGCCTGTTCCAGACCGAGGAAAAGCCGGCGCATCTGCACCTGGCGTTCACTGCCGAGAATCGCCGGCAAGTCGAAGCTTTCCATCGCGCGGCCCTGGAGGCGGGTGCCAAAGACAATGGGGCGCCTGGCCTGCGGCCGCACTACCACGCCAACTACTACGCAGCGTTCGTCATTGGTCCGGACGGGCACAACATTGAAGTGGTTTGCCACCAACCCGAGGCCTGACCCTGCCATCAGAGGGACGATCATTTCCCCTCGGGGTATTCCAGCTCCGGATACCAATCCGCCCCCCGGCCTTCCGGCGTGGTGTCCAGCAGGGTCCACAGCGGATCCAGGTCCGGCGCACCGCGCGGGTCCTGACCCGGGTCGACCGAGAGGGCATACATCTCGCTGCTCCAGAAATGGCGGATCTTGCCGTCCCGACGCGTAAACACCGAGTAGCCCGGAACGTCGGCATCCTCGGGGCTGACATAGTCGCGGGTGAAATCGCCGTCGACGTCCGCGTAGACCTTCAGCTTGGTCCAGCCCCGCGCCTTCTTGGCGGCGACCAGGCGCTCGATGGGCGAGCGGGCGATCATCGCCAGCGCCACGCGCTGCTCGATGTCCGGAACCTTGTGATCCCACGACGCCATCACCGACGTGCACATGGGGCAAGGCTGTTCCCGCTGCGGTCCGAACATATAGCTGTAGATGACCAGGGTGTCCTTGTCGCCGAACAGTTCGGCCAGCGTGACCGGACCGCCTTCTCCCTGGAAGGTATAGCGCTTTGTCACCTCGCCGCCCGCGGGCAGGCCGCGGCGCTGTTCGGCCACGCGCTCGATGTGGCGCCGCAGCTCGATTTCCTCCGCGAGCAGCGCATTGCGCGCCTTGCGGTACTCCGCGCTTTCATTGGGAAACCGGACGGGGTTTTGTTGCGCCAACTCGGTTGAGGGAATGAGTCTTGCAGTGGTGTTCATGTCGGTCCTCCTGCCAGGATAGATACCGCGAATGGCCGGGGAATGTGATGCCGTCGCGCTGCGTCGGCGTTTCCGCGGCCCTCTCGTAGTTCGTGTCAGCCCGGGCCGAAATGTTCCGCGCCATGCAGGCCCGATGCTGCCCGTGGCGTGGCCATTGCCTTTCCATTTGAGAAAGGAAGGTGGAGAAAGCCGCGATTCCAGCCTGGCCCGCCTTCCCCTCATCATGTCTGTGGCGCAGCAATGCGGCAGATGCCTGCCGCCCCTCGACCGCAGCCCGTCCCTACGCGCCAGTGCGATGAGCCGTGCCTCACATCGGCACGCCGCGGGCGGCCCGCAAACCTGGAAGTCATGCAATGAAGATCGTATTCCTGGACCGTTCCACCATCTCGCCGCAGACCACGCTGCGAGCGCTGCCGTTCCCGCATGAGCTTGAACTCTACGGGGAAACGGCTGACGAGGACGTCGCCGCGCGCATCGCCGCCGCGGACGTGGTCATCACCAACAAGGTGAAGCTGGATGCCCGCCAGCTTGAGCAGGGAACGAACCTGAAGCTCATCGCCATTGCGGCGACCGGCACCGATGTTGTCGACCTGCAAGCCTGTGCCGCCCGCGGCATCGTCGTCTCCAATATCCGCAACTATGCCGTCCATACGGTGCCGGAACATACCTTTGCCCTGATCTTCGCGCTGCGGCGAAGCCTGGCCGCCTACCACGATGCGGTCCGGCGCGGCCGCTGGCAGGAATCCGGATCCTTCTGCTTCTTCGACTACCCGATCAAGGACTTGCACGGGTCGGTGCTTGGCATCGTCGGCGACGGCGTGCTCGGCCAGTCGGTGGCCAGGATGGCGAGTGCGCTGGGCATGCAGCCGCTGTTTGCGGCCCACAAGGGACGCGAGGGCATGGGCCCGCTCTACACGCCTTTCGACGAGGTGCTGCGCCGCAGCGACATCATCACCTTGCATTGCCCGCTGGTGGCGCAGACACGCAACCTGATCGACACCGCGGCGTTCTTGAAGATGGAACGGCGCCCGTTGCTGATCAACACTGCCCGAGGCGGGCTGGTCAACGAAGCGGCGCTGGTGGAAGCGCTGCAATCCGGAAAGGTGGCGGGGGCAGGCTTCGACGTTGCGACGCAGGAACCGCCCGGCGCGGAACACCCGTTCCATCAGTTGAAGGATGCGCCGAACTTCATCCTGACCCCGCACGTTGCATGGGCCAGCGACGAGGCCGTGCAAGGCCTGGCCGACCAGCTTATCGACAATATCTGTGCCTTCGCGCAAGGCGCGCCCAGGAACGTGGTGGCCGCATGACGTGCCCGCCGGACGAAGGATGGTGCCGACAATGAAAGCAGCAGGACTCAAGGTGCTGGTTGCACCTGACTCGTTCAAAGGCAGCCTCAGTGCGACCGAGGTGGCGGATCGCATCCGCGCCGGCATCCGGCGTGCGGTGCCTGGTGCGGATGTCACCGTGGCACCGATTGCCGATGGCGGCGAAGGTACCGCAGAAGTCCTGGCGGCCACGCTTGCGGGCGTGTGGGAAGCGGTGGTTGCCACCGATGCCAATGGCGTGCCAAAGCCGGTGCGGTACTTCCGCGGCCGCACGCAGGAGTTTGGCGAGCTCGCGATCGTCGAGGTGGCTGAAATCGTCGGCCTTCCGCACGCCCTGCTGGCGCCGGGGCAACGCACGACCAGGGGCATCGGCCATGTCATCCGCGCGCTCGCTGAGCGCAGTGTCGATACCATCGCGATCGGGCTGGGCGGATCTTCCACCAATGACGCAGGTGCCGGCCTGCTGGCGGAAACCGGCTTTCGCTTTACCGATGCGCAGGGCAACGCATTGTGGCCAACCCTGGATACGCTGGACGCGATCTGCGCCGCAACGTATCAGCAGCCTGCGCAGCTTGGCCGGGTCCGGCTGCTGGGCCTGTCCGACGTCAACAATCCGCTCTGCGGGCCAAACGGCGCGACCTTTGTCTTCGGCCCGCAGAAGGGTGTGCAAGACCTGGCCGCTGCGGATGCCCGGCTGGAACGGTTCGCAAAGCGATGCGCGGCCGTCGTCGGGCTGGATGTTGCCGATGCGCAAGGCAGCGGCGCCGCCGGCGGCATCGGCTTTGCGTTGCGCCTGCTCGGCGCCGAGATCGTTCCCGGCGCGGCCTTTGTGCTGGGTGCCGCCGGCCTCGGTGCAGGGCTCGGCGCCTTCGATTGGGTCATTACCGGCGAGGGACGGTCCGATGCGCAGACCATGATGGGGAAAGGTCCTGCCATGATCGCGCGCATGGCGCGCCAGGCTGGTGTGCCGGTGACGCTGCTCTCTGGCGCCGTCGAGCCCGATGCCGGACTGGCCGAAGCCTTCGACGGATGCATCTCGATTCAGCAGGGGCCGGTATCGATCGGCTTTGCGATGGAGCATGCGGCGGCATTGCTTGAGGATGCTGCATGCCAGCTTGCGCGCCTGTATGTCGCCGCCGGCCGGCAGGAAAATCGCCTGGGCGTATAGAAAAAAAGGGTCTCCCCACCCCGGGGAGACCTTCCACGCATCGAAGATACTTAGTCCGCGCGAATATTCGATGTCTTGACCACACGCGACCAGGACACCAGTTCCTGATCGACGAACTTGCCCAGTTCCTGCGGCCCCATGTAGGCAGCGAAGGCACCTTGTTCCTCGATCTTCTTCCTGTAGGTGTCGCTGGCCACGATCTTTTTCACCTCCTGGGACAAGCGCTCGACGATGGCCGGCGGTGTATTCGCCGGTGCAAACAGTGCAAACCAGGATTCCACCTCATACCCTGGCAGCCCAGCCTCCGCGGTGGTCGGCACATTGGGCATGGAGGGATGGCGCTTCGGTCCGGCATAGGCAAGCGCCTTGATCTTGCCTGCCTGCACATGCCCGATCACGCTCGGCGGGGTCGTGATGAACATGTCGACCTGCCCGCTGATCAGGTCGGTGACCACGGGCCCGGCGCCCTTGTACGGTACGTGCGTCATCGGCACCTTGGTCTGCCGCGCCAGCATCTCGCCGGCGATATGCTGGATCGAGCCATTGCCGGACGAGGCATGGAACAGGCCCTTGCCATTGCTTTTGCCGTAGGCGACCAGTTCGGCTATCGATGTCGCGGGCAGCTTGCCGCTGACGGCGATGACGTGCGGCGCGCGCATGACCAGCGCCACCGGGACGAAGCTGGACGGCTTCCAGCGGATCTGCGGGAACAGCGCCGGATTGCCGACGTGGTAGCCGGAATACTGGAGCAGCAGCGTATAGCCGTCCGGCGCCGCCCGCGCCACGGCTTCGGTGCCGATATTGCCGCTGGCGCCGGGCTTGTTGTCCACCACCACGGGCTGGCCAAGCGCGGCCTGCAGTTGTTCGCCGACCAGGCGGGCAACGATATCGGTGGATCCGGCCGGTGCGCTGGGCACCACTAGGGTGACCGGCTTGGTGGGATAGGCGTTGGTGCTGTGGGCCGGGGCGGCCGCAGCCAGGGCCGCCAGGGCGGCCGCGGCGATCGTCATGCGTTTCATGGGTGTCTCCTCCGTCGTTTTGTCGGGTTGGCCGACCTTCAGTCGACCAGTTCTGATATCTCGATCAGGTTCAGGTCCGGATCGCGCACGTAGACCGAGCGGATCTTCTGCGTGGCGCCGGTGCGTGCCACCGGTCCTTCGACAATCGGCCACTGGCATCGCTGAAGATGGGCGATGACGTCGTCGAGCGGGACCGAAGCGATAAAGCAAAGATCGAGTGCGCCGGGAACGGGCAGGTGTGCCTTGGGCTCGAACTCGGCGCCGCGCTGGTGGAGGTTGATCTTCTGGTTGCCGAAGCGGAAGGCCAGGCGACCGTTGCCGAAGGTTTCAGGCTGCATCTGCATGACTTCGGTGTAGAAGTGCCGCGTGGCTTCGAGGTCAACACAGGTGAGCACCAGATGGTCAAGATGGTCGATCAGGGACATGATGGTTTCCAGGTAGATGTCAGGGCTGGAAGGCCCGCTGTTCGGGGATCGCGTCGGCGGCCGGCATCGGATGCAGGTCGAGGCGGCGGCCGGCCTTCAGCAGCTGGCTTGGGACGTCATGGCCGATCAGGCCCCGCAGGCGCGCGGCGGCATCCAGGATGGCTGCCAGGTCGACGCCGGTGTCATAGCCGTCCAGTTCAAGCATATGGACGAGCTCTTCGGTGCAGACATTGCCGGTCGCGCCCGGGGCATACGGGCAACCACCGAGGCCGCCCAGCGAAGCGTCGAAGCGGTCGATGCCCTGCTCCAGCGCGGCGAGCGTGTTGGCCAGCGCCAGGCCCCGGGTATTGTGGAAATGCAGGGTCAGCGCCAGGCTGGGGAACTGCCGCCGCACGGCTTCGCACAGCCTGGCGACCTGGGACGGAAACGCCATGCCAGTGGTGTCGCACAGCGTCACGCCGTGAGCCCCCAGGTCAGCGAAGCGCTGCATCCAGCCCAGCACGTCTTCCAGCGGCACGTCGCCTTCCATCGGGCAACCCATCGCGGTCGACAGCGAGATGTTGATCGCGGTCGGCGTCTCCCTCACCACGCGGATGACGTCGGCAAGCTGGGCAAACGATTGCTCGCGCGACATGCGCAGGTTGGTGCGGTTGTGGCTTTCGCTGACCGACATCACCAGGTTGACCTCGTCGACCTGGCAGGAAAGCGCGCGCTCGGCGCCGCGCACATTCGGCACCAGCACCGTGTAGACCACACCCGGGCGCCGCGCGATGCGATGCATCACCGCTTCCGCGTCGCGCAGCGCCGGGATCGCCTTGGGCGAGGTGAAGGAAGTCACCTCGATCCTGGCGTAGCCGCACGCGCTCAGCGCGTCGATCAGGGCAACCTTGTCATCGGTCTCGACAAAGCGGGCCTCGTTCTGGAAGCCGTCTCGCGTGGCGACTTCATGTATGTAAACCTTCCTGGCAGTCATGCCGGTCTCCTTGTCAGATAATCCCTGCCACGCGCCATGCCTCGCGCTGCGCCGTGCCGATGCCAAGGCCTTCCAGCACCGCGTCGGTATGCTGGCCAAGCGCGGGGGCGGGGTTGGGC
>NZ_JBYSZI010000081.1:3399-23465 GCF_058787075.1 Cupriavidus sp. FW305-46 | reverse complement strand
CTCTCCGACTCCACCCCGCCATGAAGCCCACGCTGCTGATCCTGACCCAGGTCGCCACCCACCACCGCGACGCCATTGCCGAACGATTCGAGATCCTCTACGCGCCCGACGCCGAAGGCCGCGCAGCGCAGATCGCCACGCAGGGCGAACGCATCCGCGCGGTACTGACCATCGGCTCCACCGGCCTGACCGCGGCGGAGATCGACGCGATGCCGGCACTGGAACTGGTGTGCGCGCTGGGCGCGGGCTTCGAGAACATCGCCGTGGCCCACGCCCGCGCGCGCGGCATCGCCGTGGCCAACGGCGCCGGCACCAACGACAGCTGCGTGGCCGACCACGCCTTCGCACTGCTGCTGGCGACCGTGCGCGCCGTGCCGCAGCTGGACGCGGCCACGCGCGCCGGTACCTGGCGCACCGCGCTGCCGCTGCGGCCCAATGTCTCGGGCAAGCGGCTGGGGATCGTAGGGCTGGGCACCATCGGCCGGCGTATTGCCCGGCGCGGCGAAGGCTTCGACCTCGAGATCGGCTATCACAACCGCAAGCCGCGCGAAGATGCGGGGTACCGGTACTTCGACAGTATCGGTGCGCTGGCCGCGTGGGCGGACTACCTGGTGATCGCCACACCGGGCGGGGCGGGTACGCGGCACCTGGTCGATGCAAGCGTGCTGGCGGCGCTGGGGCCGGCCGGGTTCCTCGTCAATATCGCGCGCGGCAGCGTGGTGGATACCGAGGCGCTGGCTTCCGCACTGCGCGCTGGCAAGCTTGGCGGGGCCGGGCTGGATGTCTATGAGAGCGAGCCGGCGCCGCCGGTCGCGTTGTTCGACTGTCCTAACGTCGTGCTGACCCCGCATGTGGCCGGCTGGTCGCCGGAGGCCATCACGGCGTCCGTGACGCAGTTCCTGGAGAATGCGCGGCGGCATTTTGCGGGGGAGGGGGTATTGACGCCGGTGGGGTGAGGAGGAAGGTTTTGCATTGGCCAACGGTACGCCGTCGCTCGACAACAGCCCAACCTGCAGCTAAGACCTACCCGGCCCCAAACACCACCCTAACCCGCAACCCCGGCCCCGCATCCTCCAGCACCACCCGCGCCCCATGCGACTGGGCAATCTCCGCCACGATGGCCAGCCCCAGCCCGCTGCCGCCGGTCGGCGCATCGGCCACCCGATAGAACCGGTCAAACACGCGCGCGCGCTCTTCAGCGGGGATCCCCGGCCCGTTGTCGCTGACGACCAGTTCAACGGCGCGCCCATCGGCGCTGCGACCCACCAGCACATCGATACGGCTTCCGGCAGGGATATAAGCCAGGGCGTTATCCAGCAGGTTGGTCAGCAGGATGCGCAACGCATCCACATCACCACGCACCACCGCCGGCGAGGTGTCCTTGCTGCCGTCCAGCCCAAGGTCGATATTGCGATCCAGCGCTGCCTGCGCCATGTCCGCGACCACGCTTGCGGCCAGTTGGTGCAGCTCCACCGGTTCGTGCCGGGGCATGGCTGCGCCCGGCTCCTGCCGTGCCAGCGTCAACAGCTGGGTGACCAGGTGGGTCAGCCGCTCCAGCCCCTGGCGCAGCTTGCCGATGGCTTCGTCACGCGCTGCGCCGTTCTCAGCCCGCTCCACCAGCTGTGCCTGCAGCTGCAGCGCTGCCAGCGGCGTGCGCAGGGCGTGCGCGGCGTCGGCGACGAAGGCGCGCTGGGTGTCGATGGCGTGCGAGAGCCGCGCCAGCAGCTGGTTCAGCGCCGCGCTCAGCGGAGCGATCTCGTCCGGCATCTGGCGCACGGCCAGTGGCGCCAGCGTGTTGGCGTCGCGCGCGCGCACCTCGGTGGCGATTTCGCGCAGCGGGCGCAGGCCGCGCCCCACCGCCATCCACACCAGCCAGCCCAGCAGCGGCAACAACAGCAACAGCGGCGCCACGGTGCGCAGCGCCATGCGCGCGGCCAGCGTGCGCCGTGCGCTCATCGGCTGCGCGATCTGCACCACGGTGGGCCCGAGCTGCATGCTGTACAGGCGCCATTCGCCCTGCTGCGTAGTCACGTTGGAAAAGCCCAGCTCCGCGCGCGCGGGCAGCGCCGGGTGCGAATGCGACAGGTACAGGCTGCGGCCGGAGCCGTCCCAGATGTGGATGACCACATCCTCGTCGGCGTGCGTCAGGTCGCCGGGCGAGCCCAGAAAAGGCGGCGCCACCGGGTCGGCAAACTGGCTGGGCAATGCCGCGGCCATCTGCTTCATCTGGTAGTCGAACAGCGCATTGGCTTCCTGCCGTGCCTGCCCGTAGATCAGCGCCGTGGCGACGGCGATGCCGGCAAGCAGGCCCGCGGCCAGCCACCACAGCAGGGTTCGCTGGATGGAGCGCATCAGGGGGTGTCTCCTTCGCCCGCGGATGCTGCATCCCCATCGAGGCGCGGCACCACATAGCCCACGCCGCGGATATTGCGGATCAGCGCCGCGCCGAACTTCTTGCGCAGCGCGTGGATATAGACCTCGACGGTATTGCTGCCGACTTCGTCGTCCCAGCCGTACAGCCGCTCCTGCAGCTGCGGCACCGACCAGACCTTGCCGGGCCGCGCCATCAGCGCGGACAGCAGCGCGAACTCGCGCGCCGACAGCCGCACCGGCTCGCCGTGGTGGGTGGCCTCGCGGGTAGTGGGGTTGAGCACGATGTCACCGTAGCTGACCAGCGGTTCCGCCCGGCCGGCAGCGCGGCGCGCCAGCGCGTGCATGCGCGCCGCCAGTTCCTGCAGGTCAAAGGGCTTGACCAGGTAATCATCGGCGCCGGCATTGAGCCCCGCGACACGGTCCGCGACGGCATCGCGCGCGGTCAGGATCAGCACCGGCGTCGGCACGCCGCGCGCGCGCAAGCTGCGCAGCACGTCGAGGCCCGGGCGCCGCGGCAGGCCGAGGTCGAGCAGGATCAGGTCATAGCATGCCTGGCCGTGCTGCGCGGTGCTGGCCGCCGCCAGGCCCGCGTCGCCGTCGCGCACCCAGTCGACGGTAAAGCCATCCTGGCGCAGCGCCAGCTTGACGCTGTCGCCGATCATGGCGTCGTCTTCCACCAGCAGCACGCGCATGGCTATGCGTTCCGGCCGCGGCCGTCGAGCTGCTCGGCCAGTGCGCGCGCCAGTCCCGGCAGCGCGGGGTGGCTGGCGGTGATGACGTGGACCGGCACGGCCTCCAGCCAGCCGCGCATGCGGCCCTTGGCGACAAAGCGCTCGGCAAAGGCCGAGGCCTGCAGCGCCGGCACGAAGCGCGGCAGGATGCCGCCGCCCAGGTAGACCCCGCCACGCGCGCCCAGCACCAGGGCGATGTCGGCCGCAACCGAGCCGAGCAGGCCGAAGAACACCGCCATGGCGCGCTGGCACAGCGGGTCGTGGCGCTCGAAGGCGCCGATGGTGACCTGCTCCGGCAGCAGCGGCGCGAGCAAAAGCGTACCCGTTTCTGCGGCCAGCGCGGCATGGATATGCGACAGGCCGCTGCCGCACAGGAGCCGCTCCGCCGACACCCGGCCGACGTTGCGATGGGCGGCGCGCCAGGCGATCCATTCGTCGTCAGTGTCGGGCATCAGCTCGATATGGCCGCCTTCGCCGGCCAGCGCCACGGCTGCTCCGCCCGGCGCCGGCACCAGGCCGGAAACGCCCAGCCCGGTGCCCGGCCCGACCAGCGCGAGCGGCGCGGTGCGCACCGCGGTGCCGGCACGCACGGGCACCAGCCCGTCGGCAGGCAGGTGCGGCAGGGCCAGCGCCAGCGCGGTGAAGTCGTTGATGGCCACCAGCGTCTGCAGGCCGAGCGCGCGCCGCATGCCGTCGATCGAGAACGACCAGTTGTGGTTGGTGAGCCGGACCTGGTCGCCGGTCACCGGGTTGGCCAGGCCGATCGCCGCGTGGCGCGGCACCGGCTTGCCCGACGCGGCAAGTCCGTCGAGGTATTGGCGCAGGGCCGCCTCGAGCGACGGGAAATCGGCCACCTTCAGCGCGGTCACCGGGCCGATCCGCATTGGTGCGGTTTCCAGTGCAAAGCGCACGTTGGTGCCGCCCACATCGCCGAGCAGGCGGGGGAAGTCAGCGCAGGAGGATGCAGTGGTGGCCATGGCGTCGGGTATCGCTCCGCTTGGGAATCAGTCTGTCAGGTCTTGAACACGTCAAGCCCGTGCCGGTGCCGTGACAGCACCAGGCTGACCGGCAACGACGGCGCAGGTCCCTGCAACGCGCGTTCGAGCACCTCGGCCTTGGCCGCGCCCGACACTGACAGGAACACGCGCTCGGCGGCCAGCAGCGCCGCCAGGTTGAGCGTGATGCGGGCATGCGGCGCGGCTGACGGGTGCGTGATCACGTAGCCGGGCTGCGGCTCGCTCAGCGCGCCCTGCAGTTCGGGCGCATCCGGGAACAGCGAGGCGGTATGGCCGTCCTCGCCCATGCCCAGCACCACCACGTCGGGCTGGCGGAATCCGCTGTTGGCCCGCGCCACCGCCTGTGCCGGCGCGGCAACATCCTGCGCATCGGCAATCAGCGGTACGAAGGCGGCGCTGGCAGCGGCCTCGCGCAGCAGGTGCGCGCGCACCAGGGCGGCGTTGCTGTCCGCGTCCTCGGGCGGCACCACGCGCTCGTCGACCAGCGTGATGGTCACCGCTTCCCAGCGCACGTGCCGGTGGCGCAGCCGCTCGAACATCGCCACGGGCGAGCGTCCGCCCGAGACCGCCAGCACCGCCCAGCCCTTGACGCGGATGGCCAGCTCCAGCGCATTGCCGATGGAGATGGCCAGCGCCTCGGCCTGGTCCATCGGGGTGGGATGTTCAAACACGCGCATGATGGTTTCCTTTGCGATTCTGCGGGCGCATGGCTCAGGCTTCCTCGTGCCACAGCCCGCCGTCGCGCGACATCAGCGCCGACGACGCGGCCGGTCCCCAGGTGCCGGCGGTATAGGGCTTGGGCGGCACGGTGCTGGCCTCCCAGGTGTCGATGATGGGTTCGACCCAGCGCCAGGCCTGCACTTGTTCATCGCGGCGCACGAACAGGCCCAGCCGGCCGCGGATCACGTCGAGCAGCAGCCGTTCGTAGGCGCCGGCGCGGCGCACCTTGAACGAGTTGGCAAAGTCCAGGTCGAGCGAGGTCGGCGTCAGCTCCAGCGTGTCGCCAGGCTGCTTGACCAGGCAGTACAGGCGGATGCTCTCTTCCGGCTGCAGCTGGATCACCAGCCGGTTCTGCGGCGACAGCGTCAGCGGCCGCGGGAAGATCGCGTGCGGCACGTCGCGGAAATGGATCACGATCTCGGCCACGCGGGACTGCATGCGCTTGCCGGTGCGCAGGTAGAACGGCACCCCTTCCCAGCGCCAGTTGGCGATCTCGGCCTTGATCGCGACAAAGGTCTCGGTGCGGCTGTCGGGCGCGATGCCCGCTTCCTCCAGGTAGCCCGGCACCGGCTTGCCGCCGATGGCACCGGAGCGGTACTGGCCGCGCACGGTCTTCTCGGCCACGTCCTGCGGCGTGATCGGCTTGAGCGCCTTCAGGATCTTGATCTTCTCGTCGCGGATGGCATCTTCGCTGAGGCTGGCCGGCGGCTCCATCGCCACCATGCACAAGAGCTGCAGCAAATGGTTCTGCACCATGTCTCGCAGCGCGCCGGTGCGGTCGTAGAAGTCGCCGCGCGTTTCCACGCCGAGTTCTTCGGCGATGGTGATCTGCACGTCCTGCACCCACTCGCGCCGCCACAGCGGCTCGAACAGCGCGTTGCCGAAGCGGATCGCCATCAGGTTCTGCACCGACTCCTTGCCGAGGTAATGGTCGATGCGGTAGATCTGCTCTTCGGCGAAGAACTTCGCCACTGCCGAGTTGATCGCCTCGTTGGATTCGAGGTCATGCCCCAGTGGTTTTTCCAGCACGATGCGCACGTTGGGCGCCTGGCGCGTGTTCAGGCCGGTGCGTGCCAGCTGCTCGCAGATCGACACGAACAGGTGCGGCGCGGTGGCGAGATAGCACACCACCACGTCAGGCTTGCGCGCCAGCACCTGCTCCGCGAGCGTATCGAAATGCGCAGGCACGCGTGCGTCGGCCTGCACGTAGACAATGCGCGCACAGAACTTGTCCCATGACTCGGGCGGCGCATGGGCCAGCCCGGGGCGCACGGTCTGCTCCAGCGAGGCGAGGTAGTCCGCGGTCGAGAGCGGCTGGCTGCCGGTGGCAAGGATGCGTGCGGCCGGGTGCAACAGGCCGGCGTGGTGGGCATCGAACAGGGACGGCAGCAGCTTGCGCCGCGCCAGGTCGCCGGTGCCGCCGAACAGCACCATGTCGAAATCAGGCATGCTCACCCTGGACTCCTTTAGCGATTTGAAGACCCGCCATGGAAGGCGCGCGTTGTGGCCAGTTTACGTGACTCGCCAGCGCTTGGCGAGGCGCAGGCCGCGGCACTTGCGTGGCAAAGGCATGACCGGAGCGCGAAGCGTACCCGTTTCTGCGTGCGCTGCGCAGTGGATCGTGCGGTACGCGGCAAAGTGCGCTAGGCTGAAAGCTCCCCCGCAGGAGAACCCCATGCCACGTCATCCAGTGCTAGAGCGGGTCACCGCCCGCATCGTCTCCCGCAGCGCCGCCTCGCGCCAGGCGTACCTTGACCGCACCCGCGCCATGGCCGGGCAGAAGGTCGAACGCGCGCAGCTTTCCTGTACCAACCTGGCCCATGCGGTGGCTGCCATGCCGGACGCCGCGAAGATCCGGCTGAAGGCCGACGAGCGGCCAAACCTGGCGATCGTCTCGGCCTACAACGACATGCTGTCGGCGCACCAGCCGCTGGCGGCTTTCCCCCAGTGGCTCAAGGAAGCGGCGCTCGAGGCCGGCGGCACCGCGCAGTTTGCCGGCGGCACGCCCGCGATGTGCGACGGCGTCACGCAGGGCCAGGACGGCATGGACCTGTCGCTGTTCTCGCGCGATGTGATTGCGCTGGCCACGGCGGTGGCGCTGTCGCACCAGATGTTCGATGCCGCGCTGTACCTGGGCGTGTGCGACAAGATCGTGCCCGGGCTGGTGATGGGCGCGCTGTCGTTCGGCCACCTGCCGGCCGTGTTCGTGCCGGGCGGTCCGATGACCACCGGCATCAGCAACGACGAAAAGGCGCACACGCGCCAGCTCTACGCCGAAGGCAAGATCGGCCGCAAGGAGCTGCTCGAGGCCGAGACCCGCTCCTACCACGGCCCCGGCACCTGCACCTTCTACGGCACCGCCAATTCCAACCAGATGCTGATGGAAATGATGGGCCTGCACCTGCCGGGCACGGCCTTCGTCAACCCCAACACACCGCTGCGCGAGGCGCTCACGCGCGAGGCCGCGCGCCAGGCGCTGAAGCTGGTGCACGGCGGCGAGCGCTATACGCCGGTGGCCGAGGTGCTGGACGAGCGCGCCTTCGTCAACGGCATCGTCGGGCTGCTGGCCACCGGCGGCTCTACCAACCACACGCTGCACCTGATCGCGATGGCGCGCGTGGCCGGCATCGTGCTGGGCTGGGACGACTTTGACGAGCTCTCGGCCGTGGTGCCACTGCTGGCGCGCGTGTACCCGAACGGTAAGGCCGACGTGAACCAGTTCCAGGCCGCAGGCGGGCTGCCCGTGGTGATCCGCGGGCTGCTGTCGCTGGGCCTGGTGCATGACGACGTGACCACCATCGTCGGCCGCGGGCTGCAGGACTACACGCGCGAACCCGTGCTGCGCGACGGCAAGCTGACCTGGATCGACGGCCCGGCCGCGCCGCTCGACGACAGCATCGTGCGCGCCGCCGACGCGCCCTTTGCGCCGGACGGCGGCATCAAGGTGCTGGACGGCAGGCTGGGCCGCGCGGTGATCAAGACCTCGGCGGTCAAGGCCGAGCACCAGGTGGTGGAGGCACCGGCGATCGTGTTCGAGCATCAGGACGATGTGCTGCACGCATTCAAGCGCGGCGAGCTGGAGCGCGACTTCGTTGCGGTGCTGCCGTGGCAGGGCCCGGCCTCGTGCGGCATGCCCGAGCTGCACAAGCTCACGCCCACGCTGACGGTGCTGCAGGACCGCGGCTTCCATGTGGCGCTGGTGACCGACGGGCGCATGTCGGGCGCTTCGGGCAAGGTGCCGGCAGCTATTCACGTCTGCCCCGAGGCGCTGCACGGGGGCGCGATCGGGCGCGTGCGCAGCGGCGACATGATGCGCGTGGATGCGCCCGCGGGCGTGCTCGAGGTGCTGGTGCCGGACGACGAATGGCAGGCGCGCGCGCCTGCCCGTCCGGACCTCAGCGCCAATCGCCACGGCGTGGGCCGCGACCTGTTCGCCACCTTCCGCCGCCATGTCAGCACCGCGGAAAGCGGCGCCTGCACGCTGTTTTCCGACGAGGGCGACGACAACAATAACGCACCTGTGCTCGGCTAGCCCAGGTGCTGCACCGGCTGGCGCGGAGCCGCGCCGGCCGGGTGCGGCGCGCTCGCCGATGGCGCGCTGTCGGCCACCTTCACCGCACCCGGCACCGAGGCGGCGCCCGGCACGTGCAATTCCTGGATCGGCACCGCTAGCTTGCTGCCGGCTTGTTCCAGCACATGCTTGATGCGCTCGTAGAACGCGAAACGCACGTTCCAGTAGTCGTCGTTCGAGGTCCAGTAGCGCACGTTCAGCGTGATGCCCTGCTGCGTGTAGTTGACCACCATGGTCTCGGGCCTGGGTTCGGCCAGCAGGCGCGGCTCGCGCGCGAGCATCGCGCGCAGCGCTTCCAGGCTGCGCTGCACATCGCTGTCGAAGGTCACCGTGGCCTCGATGTCAGCGCGCCGCGTGGCGTTCTCGCTGTAGTTGGTGATGGCGCTGCCCCACAGCTTGCCGTTAGGCACGCGCAGGCAGACGCCATCGAAGGTGGTCAGCTCGGTCATGAAGAGGCCGGTCTCGCGCACGGTGCCGGCCACCCCCTGCGCATCGATGTACTGGCCGACGCGGAACGGCCGCAGCAGCACCAGCATGATGCCGGCGGCAATGTTCTGCAGCGTGCCCTGCAGCGCCAGCCCGATGGCCAGGCCCGCGGCGCCCAGCATGGCGATGATGCTGGCGGTCTGCACCCCGAACTGCGACAGCACCAGCACGATGGTCAGCACGCGCACCATCCATTGCAGAGCGTTGGCCAGCAGCGGGCGCATGGTCTCGTCCACGTGCGTGCCGCTGAGCGCGCGCCGGGCGCCCCGGGCCACGCGGGCCGACAGCCACCAGCCGGCCATCAGGATCAGGATGGCTGCCAGGCAGTTCATTCCCTGGTTGATGGCGAACTGGACCAGGTAGGTCCAGCCCGCCTCCAGCTTGTTGGCATCGATGAAGTTCAGGTCCATGGGAGCGGCTCCGTTTGCGCTTGTTATGGAGGAGACAGGCGGTGCTGCGTACCCGTTTCTGCGTGCGGCAGCGGGCTGCCAGATCGCCCCCAGGCGCCTGGCGGGAAACTTCCCGCTTGACAGATTTCCGTACGTTGCCAGCGCGATGTCAGAGGATCACCGACAATGCCGGCACGGCAATACAGTGAAGGGGACAAGCAAGGCGGGATTTGGTTTCCGGCGATTGCGTCACGCGGTTGCGTGCAGGCGCGCCAGCCCTTGTGCAATCAGGGCTGGCGGCGGATCAGAAAAATCCGAGCGAGGGAGGAACCAGGGGCAGCCAGGCCAGGCACGGCGCGGCGGGCCAGCTGTGCGGCACAACTTTCAGCGACGAAAGTTGGCGAATAGGGGTCGGCGATAGCGCCATCCGGGCATCGACAGGGACGCAGAAACGGGTACGCTCCCTGCCCTGCCCCGGCAATGGGTCAGGCCGGATGATCGTGCAGCCGGTCGCGCGCGGCCAGCGCAGGGAAGAACCGCATCCACAGCGCCACCACCAGCAGCGTGCCGACGCCGCCCAGGATCACCGCGCCCACCGGGCCCAGCAATGCCGCGGTGACGCCGGACTCGAACTCGCCCAGCTGGTTCGAGGCGCCGATAAACACCGAATTGACGGCGCCCACGCGCCCGCGCATGTCGTCCGGGGTGTCGAGCTGGACCAGCGTGGAGCGCACCACCACGCTGATCATGTCCGAGGCGCCCAGCACCACCAGCGCCACCATCGACAACGGCAGCCAGGTCGACACGCCGAACACCACGGTAGCCACCCCGAACAGCGCCACCGCGCCGAACATGATGCGCCCGGCGCGCCGGTTCAGCGGATGGCGCGCCAGCCACAGCGCCATCACCAGTGCGCCGACTGCAGGCGACGAACGCAGCAGCCCCAGGCCCCACGGCCCGGTGTGCAGGATGTCGCGCGCGTAGATCGGAAGCAGCGCCACGGCGCCGCCCAGCAGCACCGCGAACAGGTCCAGCGAAATCGCGCCCAGCAGCACCGGGCGGCTGCGGATATAGGCAAACCCCGCAAACACCGTGCGCACGCTGACCGGCGCGGTCAGGCGCTGCGCGGCCTGGCGCAGCGTGATGCCGCTGACCAGCACGGCGGCAATGGCAAAGAGCGTGGCACTCAGCCCATAGACCACGCCCGGCCCGGCCACGTAGGCAAAGCCACCAATGGCCGGGCCGATGATGATGGCGGCCTGCCCGGCGGAACTGGCCAGCGCCACCGCGCGCGGCAACTGGCGCGGTGTCACCACGCTGGGCAGCAGCGCCTGCAGCGTGGGGGTCTCGAACGCGCGCGTGGCGCCGATCAGCGCGACAAAGACAAAGATGTGATGGCTGTCGATCCAGCCGCTCAGGCTGGCCACAGCCATGCCGGCGGCCAGCAGCGCCTCGATCGCCTGGCAGGTGCGCACGATGCGGCGCCGGTCGAAGCGGTCGGCCACGTGCCCTGACATCAGGATCAGCACCACCGACGGCAGGAACTGCACCAGCCCGACCATGCCGAGCATCAGCGGGTCGCGGGTCAGGTCATACATCTGCCAGCCTACCGCCACCGTAAAGATCTGGTAGCCAATCGTGGTGTACAGGCGTGCGAACCAGTAACGGCGGAAAACGGCGTCGCCGAAGACGCTGTCCGGCGCGGCGGCCGGGACGGTGGCAGGGGAGGACATGAATGCAGGAGGGAGGCGAAGATTGCTGTGCACCGCCCAGCGCCGCCGTGCCGTTGAGGACGCCACGCCAGGCTTTGCAGTGCACAAAGGCAAGATTCTAAAGCGCCTGCTGAATACCTGCATACAGATGCCCACACGCGCACACGGGTTCAGGGAAATGTCGGCAATTCACCTCTTTATGGTGTCCGAATGTCTGCACATTGATGCACAGAAACCACAATGCACCGGCGCCGGGTGCTGGCCGTCTCGCTTCTGAGAATCACTCGCATTTATAATCGCGGCCCATTGGCGCGGCCGCCCACGACGTCCCTCTCTGGCTTGCGGAACGCGCTGCTTTTCAGGAATCTCATCTTGCAGCCCGCTTTCCGCCTTTCCGGGGGTGCCATCGGCGCCGCCCTGCTGTTCGCCCAGCTTGCCGCCCTGCCCGCCCACGCCGCTGATCCTGCCCCAGCTGCAACACCCGCCGCCAACCCCGAAGCCACGCTGAACACCGTCACCGTGGTCGGCAACTGGCTGGAAAACGCCAACGAGGCCAAGGTGCTGGAGCATCCCGGCGCGCGTACCATCGTCGACCGCGAGACCTTCCAGGAAGCCGGCGCCAACAATGTGCGCGAGGTGCTGCGCCGCATCCCCGGCGTGCAGGTGCAGGAGAACAACGGCACCGGCGGCAGCGATGTCTCGCTCAACGTGGGCGTGCGCGGGCTGACCTCGCGCCTGTCGCCGCGCTCGACCATCCTGATGGACGGCGTGCCGCTGGCAGTGGCGCCCTACGGCCAGCCGCAGCTGTCGATGGCGCCGCTGTCGCTGGGCAACCTGGAAACCATCGATGTGGTGCGCGGCGCCGGCTCGGTGCGCTACGGCCCGCAGAACGTGGGCGGCATCATCAACTTCGTGACGCGCCCGATACCGAAGACCTTCGCGGCGGATGCGTCGGTGTCGACCGACATCTACAGCCACGGCGGCAGCGTCAAGACCAACCCGACCGCATTCATCGGCGGCACCAACGACAACGGCCTGGGCGGCGCGCTGCTGTACTCGGGCATCCATGGCAACGGCTATCGCGAGAGCAACGACCACGTCAATATCGACGACCTGATGCTCAAGGGCGCGTACCGGATCTCGAAGACCGATGAACTGAGCGCGGCCTTCCACTACTACGAGGGCAGGGCCGGCATGCCCGGCGGCCTGACTTCGGCCCAGTATGCGGCCGACCCGTTCCAGTCGGTGCGACCCTACGACAATTTCGACGGCCGCCGCAGCGACTTCAGCCTGAAGTACAGCCACAACGACAATAACCGCAAGTTCGAGGTGCTGACGTACTACACCGACAGCTTCCGCGGCAGCAACATCGAGCAGCAAGGCACCGGCACGCAGGCCAACCTGCGCCGCCTGACCGCGGCCCCGCGCAACTACCACACGTTCGCGATCGAGCCGCGCTACTCGCAGCTGTTCCGCGGCGAGAGCATGAGCCACGAGGTCAGCGTCGGCTACCGCTTCCTGCGCGAAGCCAGCGACGAGAAGGCATCGCGCACGGTGTTCTACACCCCGGGCACCATCGACCCGACCACGCTGCGTTCGCCGGTGTACCAGTCGCGCACGGGCGGCACCACCGCCAATGCGGTCTACATTGACGACACCATCAACGTCGGCAGCTGGACCATCACGCCGGGCCTGCGCTATGAGTTCATCCGATCGTACGTGACCGACAACTTCACCGGCGCTCGCAACGACGTCTCGTCCAACGAGCCGCTGCCATCGCTGGCGGTGATGTACCACGTCAGCGACCAGTGGAAGCTGTTCGCCAATGCCGGCGTCTCGTTCGGCCCGCTGCAGTACTTCCAGATCGCGCAGACCACCAACGGCCTGACGCCCGAGAAGGCCAAGACGTATGAGGTCGGCACGCACTTCAACGCCAACGGCTGGGGCGGCGAGCTGACGCTGTTCAATATCGACTTCGACGACGAGCTGCAGCTGCGCGGCGGCACCGGCGGCGCGCCGGATGCGTGGACCAACCTCGGCGCTACCACCCACCGTGGCGTGGAATCGTCGCTGCGCTATGACTTCGGCGCGCTCGACAAGTCGCTGGCCGGCCTGTCGGCATACGCGACCTACACCTTCACCGAAGCCACCTACAACCAGGGCAACTTCGCCGGGCGCGACCTGCCGTTCTATTCGCGCCACGTGGCCACCGTAGGCATGCGTTATGCGCGCAACCGCTGGGCGCTCAATGTCGATGGCTTCGCGCAGTCAAAGCAGCGTTCGCCGGGCGATCCGAGCACGTCGACCAACTACCAGACGGCGGAAAGCGCAAACGGTGCGCTGGGCGATATCCCGGGTTATGCGCTGCTGAACATGCGGCTGGGCTATGACTTCGGCAAGTCGGCGCAGAATCTGAAGGTGGCGGTTGGGGTGAAGAACGTGTTCGATAAGCGCTATTTCACGCGCTCGACCGACAACAATGCGGGCAAGTATGTGGGGATGCCGCGGACGTTCTATATCCAGGCGTCGTTGGCGTATTGAGGCGAAATCAGGGGGGTGCTCCCCTCAGGTAGCAAAACGGTCGCAACTGAACTGCACCCCATCCAATCTTTGGGGTGTTTTTCATGACGAAGTACGACGAGGCATTCAAGCGCAAGGTAGTTCAGGAGTATTTGTCTGGGGGGATTGGGATCCGGGCACTGAGTCAGAAGCATGGGATACAACGGGGAGATCATCGCTTGGCAAACCAGTGAACGACCTGACTTCGCACTGATCCAGAAGATGCTCGACAAGGCATTGCAAAGACTGCGGCCGGGGGAATCCCCTTTGCTGCACTCGGATCAGGGCTGGGCGTACCAAATGGCGGCGTATCGCCACAAACTGGCCGCACGAGGCTTGCATCAGAGCATGTCTCGCAAGGGCAATTGCCTGGACAACGCGGCCATGGAGAGCTTCTTCGGCACGCTCAAGTCAGAGTGCTTCCGGCTTGAGCGTTTCGCCGATCTCGACCAACTGCGCAAAGGCATAGCCGAATACATCCGGTACTACAATCACGACCGCATCAAGCTCAAACTAAAAGGGCTGAGCCCCGTGCAATACAGGACTCAGCCCTTGGCGGCCTAACTTACCCGTCCAACTTTACGGGGTCAGTTCAAACTGCGAGCCGTTTTGTTTTTGCAGCTTTAGTACGCGATCAAACGATCTCGCGCGTCTCCATGAACTGCAGCTCCGGGAACCGCTCCTGGGTCAGCCGCAGGTTCACCATGCTCGGCGCCAGATAGACATGGTCGCCCGCGCCATCGAGCGCCACGTTATGCCCTGCCTTGGCGATCAGCTTCTCGATCTCCGCGGGCGCGCCCTTGAGCCAGCGCGCGGTCGCGCATTCATGCGATTCGAAAATGGCATCGACGCCGTACTCATGCTCGAGCCGGTGCGCGACCACGTCGAACTGCAGGATACCGACCGCGCCCAACACCAGGTCGTTGGAGGCGAGCGGGCGGAACATCTGCGTGGCGCCCTCCTCGGCCAGCTGCTGCAACCCCTTCTGCAGCTGCTTGACCTTGAGCGGGTTGTTCAGGCGCGCGCGGCGGAAAAATTCCGGCGCGAACGACGGGATGCCGGTGAACTTGAGCGGCTCGCCCTCGGTGAAGACATCGCCCAGGCGGATGGTGCCGTGGTTGGGCACACCGATGATGTCGCCGGCATAGGCTTCTTCGGTGGTGTTGCGGTCCTGCGCCATGAAGGTGATGGCGTTGTTGATCGCCACGGTCTTGCCGGCGGACACGTGCAGCAGCTTCATGCCGCGCTCGAAGCGGCCCGAGCACACGCGCACGAAGGCGATGCGGTCGCGGTGGCGCGGGTCCATATTGGCCTGGATCTTGAAGACGAAGCCGGTGAACTTGGGCTCCTGCGGCTCAACCAGGCGCGAATCCGTGTTGCGCGCCAGCGGCGGCGGCGACAGCTCGCACAGCGCATCCAGCAGCGACTGCACGCCGAAGTTGTTGATGGCCGAACCAAAGTAGACCGGGGTCTGCTTGCCGTTGAGGAACGCATCCTTGTCGAAGGTGTGCGAGGCACCGCGCACCAGCTCGATCTCGATGCGCAGCTCTTCAGCCTGGCTGCCCAGGATGCGGTCCAGCTCCGGGTTATCCAGCCCGTCGAGGATCGCGGCCGTGCCCTTCTCGCCGTGCGGATCGAACAGCTGCACCTTGTCGTCGATCAGGTGGTACACGCCGCGGAAGGCCTTGCCCATGCCGATCGGCCAGGTCATCGGCGCGCACTGGATCTGCAGCACCTCCTCGATCTCGTCGAGCAGCTCGATCGGCGAACGGCCTTCCCGGTCGAGCTTGTTGATGAAGGTGAGGATGGGCGTGTCGCGCAGGCGGCAGACGTTGAGCAGCTTGATGGTCTGCGCTTCCACGCCGTTGACCGAGTCGATCACCATCACCGCGGAGTCCACCGCGGTCAGCGTGCGGTAGGTGTCTTCAGAGAAGTCCTCGTGGCCCGGGGTGTCGAGCAGGTTGACGATGTTCTCCTGCGCCTTGCCATCGGCGGTCTCCCGGCGGTAGGGGAACTGCATCACCGACGAGGTCACCGAGATGCCGCGCTGCTTTTCCAGCTCCATCCAGTCCGAGGTGGCGTGGCGGTCGGCCTTGCGCGCGCGCACTTCGCCCGCGACCTGGATGGCGCCGCCGAACCACAGCAGCTTTTCGGTCAGGGTGGTCTTGCCCGCATCGGGGTGGGAGATGATGGCAAAGGTGCGTCGACGCGCAATTTCAGAAACGAGCGAGCTCACGGCAGCGGAGTTTGACTGGGAAATATTGGATGGCCCGGCGGGCGGCCGGGCCAGGGCCAGCAGCGCCCGCGGGCGATGGCGGGGCCGGGCTCTGCGGGCACGCGAAGGGAATGGGGCGCTATTTTACCGGTTTTGGGCACCGCTCCGGGTTTGTGGCGCCCAGGTTCGGCAAGTTATTCCGCCAGCTTCTCTGCCGGCTTGCCACGCAGGCTGCCGAACTGCAGCGCGTACTGGCGCGTCAGTTCCGCGCCGAAAAAGAAGATCTGTGCCGAGTAATACACCCATAGCATCAACGCCACCACCGAGCCCGCGGCACCGTAAGACGAGGCCACGGCGCTGTTGCCCAGGTACAGGCCGATCAGCCGCTTGCCAATCGAGAACAGCAAGGCGGTGATGACCGCGCCCATGGTGACGTCGCGCCAGGCAATGCGCGCGTTGGGCAGCATCTTGAAGATCACCGCGAACAGCGCCGTCACTACGGCAAAGGAAAAGGCTGTGGAAATCACATCGGCCACCGGCGCGAACCACGATTGCGTCCACAACTGGCCCCACAGGCGCTCAACCACGGCCAGCGCCGCATTGACGATCAGAGACACCAGCAGCATGAAGGCCAGCACCAGCACCAGGCTGAACGACAGCAGGCGCGTGCGCAGCAATTGCTGCCAGCCCGCGGTCTCGGGCACCGGCACATGCCAGATATCGTCCAGGCTGCTCTTGAGCTCGGCAAAGGCACTCGTGGCGCCCACGAACAGGATGCCCGTCGCCACCAGCGCCGCCATGCCGCTGCCGCCGGCGCGGTGCGTGGCCGCCAGGATTTCCTGGATGGCCGTGGCGCCCTGCTCGCCCACCAGGCCTTCAAGCTGCGAGAAAATCTCGCCGCGTGCGGCCTCGGCGCCGAAGAACAGGCCGGCGATCGAAATCACCAGCACCAGGATGGGCGCCAGCGAGAACAGCATGTAGAAGGAGAGCGCCGCCCCTTTGCTGGCCGCCCGATGCGCGAACCAGGAGTTGATGGCGGCGGCGACCACGCGCAGGGTGCGTGCGCCGGTATGGCGGTCCGGCAGCCAGTGCGGGCGATGCCTGCGGTGCTGTGACGCCGCGCTGCCGGCGGAAGAGGACTGGTGTTCGGTATTGTCGGTCACGGCCAGGTGCTGGCGCGATGCGCCAGGCGGATCGCGTGTGCGTTGCGCATGCCTTCGCGGCGCGGTCTGTGCGGCGAAGGCCCGTGCGTTCATCATACTGCGCATTGCGCGCTGCCCCAAGCCGGCGCACGGAGGCAACCTGCTACAGTAGGACCAGGCACACCTGCCGGCGCAACCCGTGCCTGCGCGCCGGCGCAAGGAGGCACCGTGACCTGCAACCTCCGCACGCGCCCTGCGGCCGTGCTACTGATCATCGGCATGCTGGGCTGCGTCGGCTGCGAACGCAGCCAGCCGGGCCCCAAGCCCATTTCCGGCACGGCGGCCAGCGCCACCCCGGGCGCACCCGCCACGCTCAATCCCGCCGACACACCAGCCAAGCCGGCATCGGGGCAACCACGCTGACGGCACTGCAGGCAGGCACTGACCGGGGCGTACCCGTTTCTGCGTGACGTATCGGCGGCCGGTGCAGATGTTGCCGGGCCGCTTCCGCTGCAACGCCGGTTTCAGGCGTGCAACGCGTTGCAAGTGCGCGCCTGCGAGCGTAGCGCAGCGCGTTATCCCGCACCCCGCGTACGCAACGTGCACCCGGCACCGCACCAGCGCGGCCACCACGCGCGCCGCCGCGCGCATGGCGCGTTGCAGCGGCGAAACCGATTGGTCTGCCACCGCGCTCCGGGGCCTGCCCGCACTCGCCCCGCATACCGCAAACCCGCGTGGCATAAGCCTTTGCGGCCCTTGGCACACTTGTCGCTCAGGCTGGGCAGGGGCACATGGGCCCGTGCCCATGGAATCAGCCATTGCATGCAGGAGAAAACCCAGACATGCGTCATCCGCCATCACGCATGACGGCGCGCCGGCGCTCCTACCGGCTCGCGGGTCCGCCGCCGTCGGTGGTGGACCTGCTGTCGTCGCCACTGCTGCCCCATCCGCGGGCGCGCACGCCGCCCGCCACGCCGGCCGCGCAAGGCGCTGGCTGCGCAGCGACGGCCAGGCACGGAGTTGCCAGGGCTGCCTTCCGGCGCCACGCGGGCAAGCGGCGCGCGTGACCGCAGGCAGCATCGGCAACGCAGGATGTCGCGGCAGGCTGGCGCCGCGAACGGAATGATGGCGGGTACGCGAGCCAGCGTGCCCGCGCGGATTTGGTGCTCCGTCCCCCGGCGGGCACCGTTTTTTCCACAGGGAGGCACCCGCCATGACAGCCGGAATGCTTGCCGCCACGGTGCTGGCGGTGTTCTCAACCAGCGCCGCGGCGGCAAGCTACGCCTGGTTCGACCGCCCCGAAGCGGCCAGCGCCGACAGCCACGCGGCGGTCAGCAATGATGTTTATGTGCGCGGCTTTGGCTGGGCCTGGGGGGAACTGCAGCTATCGCCGGACACGCCGTCCGGTGCCGCCGCGCCAACGCCAGGGCGGCAAGCGCGCGACAAGCCGGAGCGCGGCGCGATCGTGCCGTGGCGCCAGCATGACGAGAACGGGCCGCCGCGCCAGCCGCGCGGCAAGCTCAGCATGAACCTTGCCGCCGAGCCGCTGGATGCGGCCAGCGGCGAGTCCGGGGCCAGGCAGCCCCTTGCGGTGGTGCGCTGACGTGCCGACGGGCACGAGGAAAGGCGGAGCCGGCGAGCGGACGTCGCCTGTTCCCCTTTCCTGCGGCGCCTGGGATTGCGTCCGGCCTCCGGCAACCTGCGCCGGCTTGCCGCTTACTCGCCCGCCGTCGCCTGGCTCTCCACGCGGATGTTGTGCTTGTGCATGAGCCGGTACAGCGTCACGCGCGAGACATTGAGTTCGCGCGCGGCCGGCACCACGTGAAAGCCGTGGCTGGCCATCACGGTGCGGATGGCCTCGCGCTCGGCTTCTTCGCGGATCGCGTCGAGGGTCTTGCGCGGCAGCTCCGCCCCGCCGTGCAGCTGCAGGTCTTCGGCGGTGATCTTGCGGTTGTCGGTCATCACGATGGCGCGGCGCACGCGGTTGATCAGTTCGCGCACGTTGCCCGGCCATGCGTACTGCATCATTGCCTGCGTTGCGCAGGCCGAGAACCCGCGAATGCGCCGGTGCGCCTCGTGCCCGTGCTCGGCCAGCACCGCGTTGGCCAGCTGCAGGATGTCCTCGCCGCGCTCGCGCAGCGCCGGGATGGTCAGCGTCAGCACGCACAGCCGGTGGAACAGGTCGGAACGGAAGCGCCCGTCGGCCTGTGCCGCCACCAGGTCCACGTGCGTGGCCGAGATGATGCGCAGGTTCAGCGGGATCGACTGGTGCCCGCCCAGGCGGGTGATCATGCCCTGCTGCAGGAAACGCAGCAGCGCCACCTGGCTTTCCAGCGGCAGATCGCCGATCTCGTCCAGGAACAGCGTGCCGCCCTGCGCCTGCTCGATCCAGCCGATCTTGCGCTGGTTGGCGCCGGTGAACGCGCCCTTCTCATACCCGAACAGCTCGGACTGCACCAGGTGCGAGGGAATCGCACCGCAGTTGATGGCGATAAACGGTCCCTTGCGCCGGCTCGAGGCATCGTGGATCGCCTGCGCGGCGAGTTCCTTGCCGGTGCCGGACTCTCCGGAAATGAACACCGGTGCTTCGTTGTGCGCCACCTTGGCCAGCGAGCGGAACATCGCCCGCATCGCCGCGCACTCGCCGATCATGGTGCCGCGCGAGGCGGTCTCCTGCGGGCGCGCGCCGTGCAGCGACGCCATGCCCTGCGCATGCTTGAGCGTGTAGAGCAATTCAGGCATCGAGAACGGCATGCGCACGTAGTCGACGCAGTAGTCGCGGATCAGCCGGCGCGCGCGCTCCTGCGCCAGCATTTCATCGGAGGTGATGGCCACCCATGTAATGTGCAGGTACTGCAGTGCCTGTTCGAGTTGCGCGAACTCGGCATCGCTGTAGTCGGACTGCAGGTCGATCACGCCTGCCATGGGTGGGCAGGCCCGCACCACGCGTTCAAGGTCGCGAATCTGCTGGACCCGGCGGATTTCCCATCCCGCGGCTGTGCCAGACGGGTCAAAACCAAAATCTTCATGACGCGACACGACCACGATCTGTGCAGTGCGTGACGCCTTGCACAGTCGGTCCATCACGATCTCCCGGACGTTAGGCTTGTTCTTGGTTCGGGCACCCGTGTCCGCCGTGGGGGGGGGGGGGG
>NZ_JBYSZI010000081.1:0-3389 GCF_058787075.1 Cupriavidus sp. FW305-46 | reverse complement strand
GCCTGCGGCCGCGGCGGACGGTGGGGCTGAACTGGCTGCGGGCACGCACCCGCGCGCGACGTCGGTATCACGAGCTGGACAGACTGCGGAGTTGCTCATCGGGCGCGGCAAGATCGTCCGCACCCGCCTGGAGCTGAGCGCGGATACGCCGCCGCACAGCCTCCTTTTCACGCATCAACTCCAGGCGCGGCGCCTGCTGCGACTGGCCGGAGTATTGGTAGTAGAGCGTCTTGTAGGTCTGTTGGCTCAGGATCCATTCCTGCAACAGCGTGCGCTGGCGTGTCAGTTCGCCTTCGAGCAGGCGATGGCGGCGCAGCAGGTTGGCCACGGCCGCGCGTGCGCTGTCGCTGAGTTCGCTGTCGTCGGCAAGCAGGGCGGCCACCTCGGCCGTCGCGCCGTCATGGACGGTCCGCTTGCTGGGTGCTTCGCCTGCGGCTTCCCCCACGGCAGCCCAGGCATGATGGATGGCTCGGATGGAGCGGTTATTAGTCTCCCTGACAGGCCCGATAGCGGGTCGCCGGATTTCTCCTGCGGTCATGATAATCCCCGTTGAACAACATCCCCCGGCACTACACGTCTGCGGTTACCACTTGTCAGTCTTTGAACTAGTTTTTGTCTGCGTGGCGCGCGTGTTTCCCGCACGCTCCCGGATGGTGGCTATGCCGCCTTGTTGACGGTCTGGACCGAAATGTCCACCGACCGGCGAACGGCGCTCAGGCGCTCTCGGTTGGCTCCGGCATCCTGCCGCATGCACCGGAGTCAAGAAGGGGCGCCTTGCCGCGCCCCTCTTTGCCACGTCTATAGTTCAGTGCATTTAGGCCACTTTGTCCAGCCCCGCGTGGGTGACTTACAGCCAATCTCATACTTTGGTATGAGGCCGCGCGCACACTGGCCGCCGGCCTGCCACCGCCACCTTTTCGGACACATTCCGAGCAGTCGATGTCTGCATCCATGCTACGCAGAAACGGGTACGCTTTGACACCCCCGAACGGGTGATGGCAGCACCGTCACCGCGGGTGGCGCAAGCCGTGCCGCATGCCCGAGGGGTGTAGCGGACGGTCACGCAGAAACAGGTACGCCCGGCCGGTGGACCCGCTTGCGCGGCACGCAGAAACGGGTACAGCCGGCGAGTGTTGGACGGCGCCACGGCTCCCGCCCGGCATCACGATGGCAATATCATGACAGCAGCGCACCATGGAATAGGGCGGCCCAGGCCGCCCTTCCTTCATCCCATGCCGGCTGGCGCGCTCAATGCCCCGGCAGGTAGTAGAACTTGAAGATGAACACCGCCGCGATGATCCACACCATCACGGGCACGCTGCGTGCGCGGCCGGTCAGCAGCTTGAGCGCCGCGTAGCTGATAAAGCCGAACGCAACGCCGTTGGCGACCGAGTAGGTGAACGGCATGCCAAGCGCGGTCATCACCGCGGGCACGACTTCGGTGACGTCATTCCAGTCGATCTCCAGCAGCTCGCGCAACATCAGGCAGGACACATACAGCAACGCCGGCGCGGTGGCATAGGCCGGCACCGTGCCGGCCAGCGGCGCGATGAACAACGCCGCGAGGAACAGCACGGCCACCGTCACCGCCGTCAGTCCGGTGCGCCCGCCCGCCTGCACGCCGGATGCGCTTTCGATATACGCCGTGGTGGAAGACGTACCGAGGAACGAGCCCGCCATGATCGCGGTGCTGTCGGACATCAACGCCTTGTTCAGCCGGTCCATTTTCCCGGCCTTGAGCAGGCCCGCGCGGTTGGCGACGCCCATCAGCGTGCCGGTGGCGTCGAACAACTCCACCAGGAAGAACACCAGCACCACGTTGATGATGCCGATCGACAGCGCGGCGGAAATATCGAGCTTGAACAGCGTCGGGCTGAGCGACGGCGGCGCGGAGAACACGCCGTGGAAGGTATTGCCGGCAAACGCAAAGCTCAGCAGCGTGGTGAGCAGGATGCCGATCAGGATCGCACCCTTCACCCGCAAGTGATCCAGCGCCACGATCACGAAGAAGCCGATGATCGCCAGCACCGCCGAAGGCTGGTGCAGGTCGCCGATGGTCACCAGCGTGGCCGGGCTGGCGGTGACGATGCCGGCGTTCTTCAGCGCGACAATCGCCAGGAACAGGCCGATGCCCGCGGTGATCGCCACCCGGATCGAGTGCGGAATGCCGTTGACGATCATCTCGCGCACGCGGAACAGCGTCACCAGCAGGAACAGGCAGCCGGAAATAAAGACCGCGCCGAGCGCCGCCTCCCACGCAAAGCCCATGCCCTTCACCACCGTATAGGCAAAGTACGCGTTCAGGCCCATGCCCGGCGCCATCGCGATCGGGTAGTTCGCGTAGAAGCCCATGATCAGCGTGCCGATCGCCGCGGCCAGGCAGGTGGCGACGAACACCGCGTCTTTCGGCATGCCCGCATCGCCCAGGATCGACGGGTTGACGAAGATGATGTACGCCATCGTCAGGAACGTGGTGACGCCGGCGAGGATCTCGGTGCGCACATCGGTCTGGTGTTCGCGCAGCCTGAACAGGCGCTCGATCAGCGAAGGCGCGGCCTGTGGCTTGCCGTGCGGCGGATTGGTGGTTGACGTGCCCGGCTTGGAAGCGGGTTCCGGCATCGACATGACTGGTCTCCTGATATCGTTATCTGTGCGCGGCGACAACAACGGCGCGGCCGCAGGTGGCTGGCTTCGGCCTGAAGCATCCCGCGACGCCCCGCTGGGCGGCAAGCGTACTCTGGTGCAGGTCGGCCCCGCTTCGCCACGCACAGGCGAATAAGCGATATGCAAAAGGCGTGATGATCCCACAGCGCGAACCGCTGAAGCCAGCGGCGCCACGGGGATGCTTCGGGGCGTCCCCGGCTTGACGCTTGCGGCAATCCCCCGTATAAAGCCGCCTAGATTCAAGCGACGAGGCAACAGTTCATTCGTTAGCCACCGTCTGGTACTTCGGTTGTCCATGGTGTCCTTTCCTTGAGTTTCCCGTGTCGGATGACGTTTTCGTCATGCGATGTTTTTTGTCCTTTTTCTGGAAAGCAAATCATGCAAACCGGTATCGTCAAGTGGTTCAACGACGCCAAGGGCTTCGGCTTCATCAAGCCGGACGCGGGTGGTGACGACCTCTTCGCCCATTTCTCGGAAATCCGCGCCGACGGCTTCAAGTCGCTGCAGGAAAACCAGCGCGTGCAGTTCGAAGTCAAGAATGGCCCGAAGGGCCTGCAGGCCGCGAACATCACCCCGCTGTAAGCATTGACTGCCGGCGCGCCCCGTGCGCGCCGAACAGCGCAGAACCCCGCCCGATGGCGGGGTTTTTTGTTTTCAGGCACGGATAGCGCGTTCAGCGGTGCTGGCTGCGCCACCTTCATCACGTCCCGGCCCCCGTCCTGTTC
>NZ_JBYSZI010000080.1:0-23593 GCF_058787075.1 Cupriavidus sp. FW305-46 | reverse complement strand
GCTTCAAGGGGCGATGGGGTGGCATCAGGCCAAGCAAGATGCACACCCGCCTTGGCTGCGCGCGTCGCAACGTCGCATTGCGGCTTGACATGGCCGCCTGGCGCCCTGACTACTTCTTGTATGAAGGCCGCTGTCGATGGCCGCCGCGCATGCCCCATGCCACCGGCTGATCTGTCTTTTTTGGGACGGATCCTGAATGTTTTCGAATCAGATTGTTCGGCTTGGCGGCCTAATTTAGATTCGCGGGATGGGCCGCCTTGTGCAGCATCGTGCCCGCGGTGCCGGCCCGCCGGTGCAGGCGGCTTCCTCCCGGAGAAACCCATGTCTTTTCGCCTGAAGCAGACCAGCGCCCTGATCGCCGCGGCGTGGCTTGCACTTGCACCGCTCAGCCCGCAGGCCGCCACGCCGGCCAAGCCCGCGGCGCCTGCCCTGGCCTGGCCGCGCAACTTCGACGCTGCCAACGATCACGTGGAGCTGTACCAGCCCCAGATCGAGACCTGGGACGGCAACCGGCTGTCCGGGCGCGCGGCGGTGGCGGTGGGCGAGAAGTCGGGTTCTCCGACCTACGGCGTGGTGCATTTCTCGGCCACCGGCGATATCGACAAGTCCTCCGGGCTGGTGCAACTGACCCGGATCACGGTGGACAGCGTCGAAGTGCCGACGCGGCCCGACGCCGCCGACCGGGTGCGCCAGGCGCTGGTGTCGCGCCTGCCGGCCAACGGGCTGACGGTGCCGCTGGACCAGCTGCAGGCCAGCTACGCGGTATCGCAGCAACTGGCCAAGGCTGGCCGCGTGGCGGTGCGCAATGACGCGCCCCAGATCCTTTTTGCCACCACGCCGACGCTGCTGGTGCTGGTCGACGGCGACCCGGCCTGGCGCGCCGTGCCGGGCACGCAGTACGAACGGGCGCTGAACAGCCGCGCGCTGCTGCTGCGCGAATCCGGCGGCGAGCTGCACCTGAAGGCGGCCGGCTACTGGTATCGCTCCGAATCGGCCGGCGGCGCCTGGGAAGTGATGACGACCGTGCCCAAGGCGCTGGAGAGCGCGGCCACCAAGGCGGCGGCCGGCATGAAGCCCGATACGATGCTGCCGGCCGACGGCAAGCGGCCGGCCAGGGCGCCGGCGATCCTCTTTGCCACGCAGCCGACCGAGCTGGTCATGACCAGCGGCGCGCCGCAGATGACGCCGGTCAGCGGCGTCAGCCTGCTGACGATGTCCAACGCCGACCACGCGATCTTTGTCGATCCGGCCGCCAACCAGTATTACGTGCTGGTCTCGGGCCGCTGGTTCCGCGCGCCGATGCTGACCGGGCCGTGGGAGTACGTGCCCGGCAGCCAGCTGCCGGCAGACTTCGCCAGGATCCCGGCGACCGATCCCAAGGCCAACGTGCTGGTCTCGGTGCCCGGCACGCCGCAGGCACGCGAGGCCGAGATCGCCGCCACCATCCCGCAGACCGCCACGGTGTCGCGCAGCAAGGCCAGCCTGGCGGTGGCGTATGACGGCGCGCCGCGCTTCACGCCGATCACCGGCACCTCGCTCAGCTACGCGGTCAACAGCGGCACGCCGGTGATCGAGGTCGACAGCAGCCACTACTACGCGGTCGCCAACGGCGTCTGGTTCACGGCGCCGGCACCGTCCGGCCCGTGGCACGTGGCCACCGAGGTGCCGTCGGCGATCTACACCATCCCGCCGACTTCGCCGGTGTACTACGTGACCTACGTGCGCATCTATTCGGTCACGCCGGAGACCGTGGTGGTGGGCTACACCCCCGGCTACATGGGCGTGGTGGTCAGCGCCGACGGCACGGTGGTGTACGGCACCGGCTATGTCTATCCGCCCTATGTGGGCGCGGTCTACTACGGCTACCCGGCCACCTATGGCTACGGCGCCGGCTTTGGCATCGGCATGGCCGAGGGCTTTGCCTTCGGCTTCGCCGCGGGCGCGTTCTGGGGCGCGGCCTCGCCGTACTGGGGCCCTTATTGGTGGGGCGGCGCGTACAACTGGAACTACGTCAACGTGAACCAGGCCAATTTCTACGGCCGCTGGGGCCAGGGTACCGTGACCCACGCCCAGGGCTGGAACGCCTGGACCGGCACCGAATGGCGGGGCACCGCCGGCGCCGGCTACAACCCCGCCACCGGGGCGCGCTACCAGGGCAGCCGCGGTGCGGCGTTCAATCCCTATTCCGGCAACTATGCGGCGGGCCGCCAGGGCTCGTTCGCCAATCCGTCGACCGGGCGCGAGGGCGCCGCGCGCGGCGGCGTGGCCGGCAACACTTACACCGGCAACTATGCCGCCGGCCGCCAGGCGGCGGGCTACAACGCGCAGACCGGCCGCGTCGGCGCGGCCGAGGCGGGCATTGCCGGCAATACGCAGACCGGCCAGCACACTGCCGGCAGCCGTGGCTTTGTCGCCAATCCGGACAAGAACAATGCGGTGGTGTGGAACAACGGCAACGTGTATGCCGGCCACGACGGCTCGGTGTACCAGCACACCGACGACGGCTGGCAGAAGCACACCCCCAGCGGCTGGCAGCCGGTGCAGTCCGGCAACGACGCCACGGCACGGCTGGAGCAGCAGCGCCAGGCGCGCGAGGTTGGCCAGCAGCGCTTCCAGGGCACGGCCCAGCAGTGGCAGGGGCGCGGCGGCGGTGGCGGCTTTGGCGGCCGTGCCGGTGGTTTCCGCGGCGGCGGCTTCCATGGCGGGTTCCGCCGCTGAGCCAGGGCTTGGCAGCCAGCGCGGGCAACTGCGCGGGTGCGGGCGAAAGCAAGTCGAAAGCAGTAAAGACGCCTACAAAAGAATTGAATTGGCGCCTGCAGGGCCGAGCCTTACCCTGCCGGTAAAGAGGCGAGTGCGGCCACCGGTCCGGCGCGACGGAAGGTCGCCGGCGTGCGCGCGCGGCAATCGCGTGCATAACCATGGCGGGAGAGGGATCCGTGAACACTGCTTTCCATTGGCGCGGCGCGCTCTGGCTGGCCTGCGCGATGACGCTGGCCGCCTGCGGCAAGGACAAACCGGCGCCCAGCGCACCGCCCGCGGCGGAGGTCGGCACGATGACGGTGGCGCTGCGCGATGTGCCGATCGTCTACGACTTCGTCGGCCAGACCCAGAGCTCGCAGCAGGTAGAGATCCGCGCGCGCGTCAATGGCTTCCTGGACCGGCGCGTTTATACCGAGGGCGCGGTGGTCAAGGCCGGCGAGACCATGTTCCTGATGGATCCCAAGCCGTTCGCCGCGGCACTGGATGCGGCCAATGCCGAAATGGCGCAGCAGGTGGCGCGGCTCAAGACCGCCAATGCCGACCTGGCGCGGGTGCGCCCGCTGGCCGAGCGCAACGCGCTGAGCCAGCGCGACCTGGACGACGCCGTTGGCAAGCAGCAGGCCGCCGCGGCCGCGGTCGAGGGGGCTCGGGCCAGTGTCACCAATGCCAGGCTGAACCTGGGCTATACCACGATCAAGTCACCGGTCACCGGCGTGTCGAGCTTTGCCAAGAAGCAGGCGGGCAGCTATATCGATCCGTCGAACAGCCTGCTCACCTACGTGGCCAAGCTCGACCCGATGTGGGTCAATTTCAGCCTGTCCGAGAACGAGGTGCTGTCGTCACGCTCGGAGCAGGAGTCCGGCGCGCTCAAGTTCCCGCCCAAGGGCGCCTTTGACGTGGTGATCGTGATGGCCGATGGCAGCCAGTTCCCGCATCACGGCAAGATCACCTTTGCCGATGCCTCGTTCAGCGCCGAGACCGGCACCTACATGATCCGCGCCGAGGTTGCCAACCCTGACGGCACCCTGCGCCCCGGCCAGTTCGTGCGCGTGAAGCTGCATGGCGCCGAGCGCACCAAGGCCGTGGCGGTGCCGCAGGAAGCCGTCATCCAGGGCCCGCGCGGGCAGATGGTGTGGGTGGTCGGCGCGGACAACAAGGCCCAGCAGCGCGTGGTCGACGTGGGCCAGTGGACCGGCGACAACTGGGTGATCCGCTCCGGCCTGAAGCCGGGCGAGCGCGTGGTCGTCAGCGGCGGGCTGCGGCTGGCGCCCGACGCGCCGGTCAAGGCCACCGAGGTCGCGTCCGGCCAGAAGCCCCCGGCGGGTGCGGCGCCCGCCAGCGCACCGGGCGCACCGGGTGCGCCAGGCGCGTCATCCCCCGTCCAGGCCGAGAGCACGCAGAGCGCAGGGAGCAAGCCATGAAGCTTGCCCACTTCTTTATCGACCGACCCATCTTTGCGTCGGTCCTGTCCATCATCATCGTGGTGGGCGGCCTGGTCGCGCTGACCAAACTGCCGATTGCCCAGTTCCCGGACGTCACGCCGCCGTCGATCACGGTGACGACTCGATACCCGGGAGCCAGCGCGGAAGTGGTTGCGCAGAACGTCGCGGCGCCGATCGAGCAGCAGGTCAACGGCGCGGACCGGATGATGTACATGAACTCGACGAGTTCCTCGACGGGTGACCTGACCCTGACGGCGTATTTCGAGATCGGGACCGATCCGCAACTGGCGCAGGTGGATGTGCAGAACCGGGTCAACCTGGCGCTGCCAACCCTGCCTGAAGCGGTCACGGCGCAGGGCGTTTCCGTGCAGAAGCGCTCGTCCGCGTTCATGATGGTGATTGCCATCTTTTCGCCGGACAACAGCTACGACCAGACCTTTGTCGGTAACTACGCCAACATCTATGTGCTGGATGCGCTCAAGCGCATTCCCGGCGCCAACCAGTCGGCGATCTTCGGCAATCCGGACTACGCCATGCGGCTCTGGCTGCGGCCGGACCGGATGGCGTCGCTGGGCATTACCACGGAAGACGTCAAGAACGCTGTCAGCGCGCAGAACCAGCAGTTCTCCGCCGGCCGTATCGGACAGTCGCCGACCACGGATCCCGTGCTGCAGACGTTCCCGATTGCGACCAAGGGCCAGATGACCGAGCCCGCCGAGTTCGAGAACATGATCCTGCGCGCGCAGTCGGGCGACGCCGCGCTGGTGCGGCTCAAGGACATCGGCAGGGCCGAACTCGGCGTCAAGGACTATTCGCTGCGCAGCCGCTACAAGGGCAAGACCGCCACGCTGCTGGCGGTCTACCAGCAGCCGGGCGCCAATGCGCTGGACGTGGCCAAGCAAGTGCGCGGCACGCTGGCGGAACTGAAGAAGTCGTTCCCGCCGGGGCTGGAATATGAGGTTGCGCTCGACACCACCGAGTTCGTGAACGAATCGATCGACGAGGTGGTGCACACACTGCGCGATGCGGTGATCCTCGTGATCCTGGTGGTCTACCTGTTCCTGCAGAGCCTGCGCGCAACCATCGTGCCGATCCTGGCCGTGCCGGTGTCGATCATCGGCGCCTTCGTCGGCATGAGCATGTTCGGCTTCTCGGTCAACATGCTGACCTTGTTCGGGATGGTGCTGGCCATCGGCATTGTGGTTGACGACGCGATCGTGGTGATAGAGAACGTCGAGCGCAATATGGTGGAGTTCAAGCTGCCACCAAAGGAGGCGGCCAAGCGTGCCATGGACGAGGTGAGCGGCCCCGTGGTTGCGATCGTGCTGGTGCTGCTGGCGGTGTTCATCCCGGTGGCGTTCCTGTCAGGCATTACCGGCCAGCTCTACAAGCAGTTTGCCGTCACTATCGCGGTGTCGGTGGTGCTGTCCGGGGTGGTGGCGCTGACATTGTCGCCGGCGCTTGCGGCAATCCTGCTCAAGCCCGGCGAGCACAAGAAGAACCGGTTCTTCCAGTGGTTCAACAATTCGTTCGATCGCCTGATCCAGGGGTACGACAAGTCGCTGCAGGTCGTGATCAGGCGGACCGTGATCTCCATCGTCATCATCCTTGTCATGATCGGGGTGAGCGTGCTGATGTTCGTGCGGATACCGTCGTCGTTCCTGCCGGTGGAGGACCAGGGCTATCTGTTCGGTGCCGTGGTCATGCCGGATGCGGCCAGCCTGGACCGCACCGGCAACCTCTCCTCCCGTGCCGAGGCCTGGTACGCCAAGCAGCCCGGCGTCAGCTCGGTGGCGTCCGTGGACGGGTACAGCCTGATCGATTCGCAGAACAAGGCCAATGCTTCCACCCTGTTCATCACGCTGAAGGGCTTCCATGACCGCAAGGAGGGCGAGAGCGCGGCGGATCTGATCGCCAAGGCGAAGAAGGAGTTTGCGGGCTACCAGGACGGTGTAAGCATTCCGATCAACCCGCCCTCGATCCCGGGCCTGGGAACCACCGGTGGTTTTGAGTTCTGGCTCCAGAGCACGGCGGACGGCACCTACCAGCAGCTGGAGGAGCGGGTGCATGCCTTTATCGCCAAGGCCCGGCAGCGGCCAGAGCTGACCGGGATCAATTCCACTATCAACACGCGCTCGCGCCAGTTGCTGGTGGAGGTGGATCGCGAACGTTCCGAAACCCAGGGCGTGCCCGTCGAGCAGGTCTATTCCGCGCTGCAGACCATGTTCGGTTCGCTCTTCGTCAGCCAGTTCCCGAAGAACAGCCGGCTGTTCCAGGTGATCCTGCAGGCCGAGGCCGACTACCGCTCGCGTCCGGAGGATCTCGACAAGGTCTACGTGCGCAACCGCACTGGCGAAATGGTGCCGATCAAGGCGGTGACGACATCCCGGTATGTCCCGGGCGCCGATATCATGACCCGTTTCAACAATTTCCCGGCCGCCAAGATCATGGGCGATGCCGCGCCGGGCTACAGCTCCGGCCAGGCGCTTGCGGCCATGGAGGACGTGGCGCGGGAAGTGCTTGGCCAGGGCTACAGTTTTGCCTGGAGCGGACAGGCGTACGAGGAGAAGACCGCCGGATCGACGGCAGCGATGGTCTTTGCCTTTGCCTTGCTGATGGTGTTCCTGATCCTTGCGGCGCAGTACGAAAAATGGACGCTGCCGTTCGGTGTGCTGCTGGCGGTACCGTTTGCGCTGTTCGGTGCACTGGTTGCCATCCTGTTGCGTGGCATGCAGAACGACGTCTACTTCCAGATCGGGCTGACGGTGCTGATTGCATTGGCGGCGAAGAATGCCATCCTGATCTTCGAGTTCGCGGTGGAAATCCGGCACAAGGAAGGCCTCAGTGCCTACGACGCGGCCTTGCATGCGGCCAAGCTGCGCCTGCGTCCGATCATCATGACCTCGCTTGCCTTTATCCTCGGCTGCGTGCCGCTGGCGATCGCGAGCGGCGCGTCGGCGGCCAGCCGACAGTCGCTGGGCACCGGCGTGATTGGCGGGATGCTCGGCGCCACGGTGATTGCGCTGTTCTTCATCCCGATGTTCTTCTGGGGGCTGGAGGTAATGTCCGAGCGCAAGCCGAAGCCCAAGGTCGGGGCCGCAACCACCACGCCACCGGCCGGAGAACCGTCATGAGCGCACGCCACCGGCTGGCCGGTGCCTGTCTGGCCGCAGCGCTGGGCGGCTGTGCCATCGGCCCGAACTATGAGCGCCCGGCCACGCCCGAGCCGGCCCAGTACCGTATCGATACCGGGGTGCTGTCCGTGGCTGCGGACAGCGCCTGGTGGGACAGCTTCGGCGACCCGGTGCTGAACACGCTGGTCGAGACGGCGCTGCGCAACAGCTACGACGTGCGCATCGCCGCGGTCCGCATCGATGAGTTCCGCGGCCAGCTGATGGTGGTGCGCTCGGGATTCTTCCCGCAGGTGAACCTGTCTGCGGCGGCCACGCGCCAGCGCGCCGGCACCTTCAACGGCACGCCGTTCGCGTCGCTCGATGGCCCGCGCAACTCGTACCAGCTGCTCGCCAATGCCAGCTGGGAGATCGACCTGTGGGGCCGCATCCGGCGCCAGGCGGAGTCCGCCGAGGCCAGCCTGTGGAACGCCGAGTACGCGCGCCGTGGCGTGGTGCTGTCACTGGCGGCATCGGTGGTGCAGGGCTATGCCACGCTGCGCGGGCTGGACGCGCAGCTGGAGATCGCGCAGCAGACACTGAAGGCGCGCGGGGCTGGACTGGATATCTTCCGGCAGCGCTATGAGGGCGGGGTGATCTCGCAGGTTGAGCTGTCGCAGGCCGAGAACGATTTCTACGTGACCGAGGCGACGATCCCGGTGCTGCGCAGCGGCATCGCGCAGACCGAGAACGCGCTGTCGGTGCTGCTGGGCCGCGAGCCCGGGCCGATCGAGCGCGGCAAGCCGGTCAATGAACTGCAGCCTCCGCCGGTGGGTGCGGACCTGCCAGCGGCGCTGCTGTCGCGCCGGCCGGACGTGCTGCAGGCCGAGCAGTCCGCCATCGCCGCCAATGCGCAGCTGGGCGCCGCGCAGGCGTTGTACCTGCCGGCCGTCAACCTGAGCGGGCTGTTCGGCGCCATTGCCAGTTCGCCGGCCGGGTTGTGGCACAGTGCCTCGCAGGTGTGGGGCATCGGTGCCGGCCTGACCCAGCCGATCTTCCAGGGCGGCGCCATCCGTGGCCAGGTGCAGACTGCCTCGGCGCAGCGCGACCAGGCCATGCTGGCCTACCAGGGCACCGTGCTGTCGGCCCTGGCCGACGTCAACAGTGCACTGTCCAACGGCATCGAGACCCGCAACCGCCTGGTCAGCCTGCGCCAGCAGGAGAAGAGCCTGGTGGTCTATGCCGACCAGTCGAGCGCGCGCTACGAGGGCGGCTATTCCAGCTACCTGGAGGTGACCACGGCGCAGGAGAAGCTGTTCGCCGCGCAGCTGTCGGCGGTGCAGGGGCAGGTGGACGTGCTGACCGGCACCGCGGCGTTGTACAAGTCGCTCGGCGGCGGCTGGCCGTCGGTGCCGCAGGATGTGCGCGACGCGGGGATGCAGGGGGATGCGAAGGTGTTGAGGCGGTAGCAGGGGCGGCTGGCGCCTGCCAGCCGCATCGCACTTACCGCGCCGACCATTCCCCTTGCCGCACCCCCAGCGCCGTGACCACGCCATAGGCCGTAATCCCCAGCGCCACCCCCAGGAAGTGTCCGTCAAGCCCCATCCCGAACACGTTCGCCAGCAGCCAGCCCCCGCCCACCGCCAGCGCGATACGGCACAGCCCCGCGGCCACCGGCCAGCGCATGCGGCCCGCGCCCATCGAGGCAAAGTACAGCGCCATGCCCAGGCCGAAGCCGCCGAAGGCCGGCCCTACCCATGACAGCGCGCGCGCGGCGATGGTGATCACTTCGGCGTCATGGGTGAACAGGCCGGCAAAGCGCACCGGCGCCAGGCCCACGGCGGTGCCGGCGGTGCCGGCGATAGCCAGCGCCAGGAACGCGCCGACCCATGCCGTGCGGCGGGCGGTATGCCAGTCGCCGGCGCCCACGGCGCGGCCGACCAGCGCGGTCAGCGCCGAACCCACGCCAAAGGCCAGCGGGATCATCAGGAATTCCAGCCGCGCCGAGATGCCATAGGCCGCCACTGCCGCAGTGCCGTGGTGGCGCAATTGCGCGGTGACCAGGATGGTGGTCAGGTTGGCCACCGAGGCCAGCGCGCACGCCACCAGCCCGACCGACAGGATGCGCGCGAACAGCTCCCACGACGGCCGCACCCGCAGCACCGGCACGAAGCCCGCGCCGCCGCGCGCCACCACGATCGCCATGGCCAGCGCCGCGGCCCACGACACCGCCGCCAGCGCGGCGCCGATGCCGGCCAGCCCCATGCCGGCAGGCTCGGCCAGCAGCCACGACAGTGCGGGGAAAGCGACCCACATCAGCGCCAGCACGCGTGCGGCCAGCGCATGGCGGCCGCCGCCGCGCAGCACCGAGGCCAGCGTATTGGCCAGCCACGCCGGAATCGCGCCGGCACCGAACAACCAGATCGCATAGTTGGCAGCGGCCTCCGCCGCCGTGGCGCCGGCCACCGCGCCCAGCACGCTGCGCGGGAAGCCCGCCAGCACCACCGCAAAGGCCAGCCCGGCGGTCACTGCGATCAGCAGCGCGTGCATGACCAGCGAAGATGCTTCCTCGCGCTTGTTGGCGCCGAGCGCGCGGGCGATGGCCGCGACCACGCCGCCGCCCATCGCTCCGGTCGACATCTGCTGCAGCAGCAGCGCAAACGGCAGCACCACCGCCCAGCCGGCCAGCGCCGCCGTGCCCTGGCGCGCGGCCAGCCAGGTTTCGATCAACTGGGCCGCGGCCTGCAGCACGGCGATCAGCGCGGTCGGTCCGGCCAGCTTGCCGATGCGGCGCGCAATTTCAGTGGCCGGTACCGCCTCGGCGGGCAGGGCGCCCGCGGGCAATGCGCGCGTGTCAGTCATGGCGGGCCTCCCCTGGCTCGCCAACGGTCCCGGCCTCGCCAAAGCGCTGCCGCAGGAAGCGGCCGGCACCCGGGCCGGGCAGGACACGCACATCGTCCAGCGTGATCGCGCTGCCGTCGGCGCGCGCCAGCGCCGGCTCGGCAATCTCGGCGCCGGTGCGGCGGTCCTGCAGCAGCGTCAGCGGACCCTTTTCATCGGTCATCCAGCGGTCGGCCCAGGCCTTGAGCGCGACATAGGCCGGAAAGAAGTCGCGGCCCTTGTCGGTCAGCTGATAGATGTGGCGAGCACCGCCCTCGGGCGTGACGCGGGCCAGCAGCCCGTGCGCCACCAGCGTCTTCAGGCGCGCGCTGAGGATATTGGGGGCGATGCCAAGGTTGCGTTCGAACTCGTCGAAGCGCGTGCTGCCGTAGAAGGCCTCGCGCAGCACAAGGATGGCCCAGCGTTCGCCCAGCACGGCCATGGAGCGGGCCACGGGGCAGGGCATCGAGGTGAAATCGGTAGGGGGCATGGTCTCCGCCGTTCTGGTCCTGTCGGCTTGCTTGCAAAATGCAAGTTTTCTGGAGCATAGCTTGCAAAACGAAAGTTTGCAGGGCGGGCTGCCACCCTAGGCCCGGAAAGCGTTCGTTCACCGGCCGGCGGTGCCGGCTACGCCACTGCGTCGCGGAACACCTCAAGCTTGTCCAGTTCCTCGCGCAGGAACCCGATCAGCGCGCGGGTGGCCATCGACGGGTGCAGGTTGGGCGTGGTGATGATGAAGAGCTTGTTGCCCAGCCCCTCCGGGCGCCAGTCGGGCAGCACCGGCACCAGCCGGCCGGCGCGCACTTCCTCCCAGCCGATGTAGACCGGCAGCATGCCGATGCCGTGGCCCTCGCGCACGGCGCGCGCCAGGAACAGGAAGTGTTCGGACTGCAGCTTTGGCGTCAGGGCCACGTCCACGCGCTGGCCGTCGCGGTACAGCGACAGCGGGAACTGGCGCGGCGGGTACGGCGGGCACAGGAAGTTGCAGCCGGTCAGGTCGGGCGGCGCTTTTACCGGCGGGATGCCTGCGAGGTACTCCGGTGATGCATACAGTTGCCAGCGGATGTCGCAGATTTCACGTGCCACGTGATCCAGCGGCGGCGCCGAGGTGACCTTCAGCGCAACATCGATCTCGGCCGCGATCAGGTCGTTGACGCGGTTGGCGAAGAACACGCGCAACGTAATGCCGGGGTGCTTCCGCGCAAACTGCAGCAGCAGCGGCGCGATATAGGCATCGCCCAGCCCGGTGGGCACGCTCACGCGCACATGGCCGCGCAGGGTCCGGCCCAGGCTGTCGATCTCGGCCTGCGCCGAGGCCACTTCCTGCAGGATGCGCACGCCATGCTGGTACAGCGCATGGCCGGGCCCGGTCAACTCCAGCCGGCGCGTGGTCCGGCGCAGCAGCTGGGCGCCGGCCTGGTGCTCCAGCTCACGCAGCTGGCGGCTGACCTGCGAGCGCGTCACGCCGCGGCGCCGGCCGGCTTCGGCCAGGTTGCCCGCGTCGACGATGTCGACGAAGGCCTGGATCAGGTTGAGGTCCATCGGGGATTGCCTGCAGGATTGTCGCGTCTGGTGCAACATTGTGATTCCGATGCGCGTGATTGTCGATGCACGGCTACGCCGATACAGTGGTCGGCTGACAGAACGGATCGCATACAGGAGACAACGGATGGCCACGGACCTCTGGTTTGAAGACATGCACCGCAGCGGCGAAGAACTGCTGGCGCGCGGCGCCCGCCTGGCCGGCGGCCTGCGCGCGCTGGGCGTGCAGGAGGGCGACGTGGTCGCCGTGCTGCTGCGCAACGATCCGGCCTATGCCGACGTGGTCCATGCCTGCCGCACCGCGGGCTGCTACTACTGCCCGATCAACTGGCACTTCACCGCCGAGGAGGTGCGCTTCCTGCTGACCGACAGCGGCGCCAGGGTGCTGCTGGTGCAGGCCGACCTGCTGCCCGTCGTGCGCGACGCCGTTCCGGCCGGCATGACGGTGTTGTCGGTGGGCGGCCCCGCCGAAGGCGCCATCGACTATGAAAGCTGGCTGGCGCAGCAGCCGGCCTACGACGGCCCGCGCGTGGCGCCGCGCGGCCATATGGCCTACACCTCCGGCACCACCGGCCGGCCCAAGGGCGTGGTGCGCCAGCCGCTGCCGCTGGACCGGCTGGAGGAACAGCTCGCGCGCATGCGCTCGGTGGTGAGGCAGACCTATGGCATCGAGCCGGGCTGCCGCACGCTGATGTCGGCGCCGCTGTACCACAGCGCGCCGGGCTCGTTTATCCAGAACGCGCTGCAGATGGCCGAACGCCTGGTGCTCACGCCGCGCTTTGACGCCGAGCAGGTGCTGGCGCTGGTGGAAAAGCACCGCATCGACGTGCTCTACCTGGTGCCGATCATGTACGTGCGCCTGCTCAAGCTGCCGCCCGAGGTGCGCGCGAAGTACGACCTGTCTTCGATCCGCTTCGTCGCCTCCACCGGCTCGCCGTGCTCGCCCGAAGTAAAGCGCGCGATGCTGGAATGGCTGGGCCCGGTCATCCATGAAACCTACGCCTCCAGCGAAGCCGGCATGATCACCGTGGCCACGCCGGCCGATGCCGCCGCGCGCCCGGGGACCGCCGGCAAGCCGGTCGATGACGCCCAGCTGCGCATCCTCGACGAGAACGGCCGCCCGTGCGCGCCGGGCGAGGTCGGCCTGGTCTACGTGCGCCAGCCGGCTTACCCCGACTTCAGCTACCGCAACAATGACGCCGCGCGTGCCGCCATCGACCGCGACGGGCTGGTGACGCTGGGCGACATGGGCTATGTCGATGCCGACGGCTACCTGTTTATCTGCGACCGCGCCTCGGACATGGTGATCTCCGGCGGCGTGAACATCTACCCGGCCGAGATCGAGCATGAGCTGGTGCGCTACCCCGGCGTGGCCGACTGCGTGGTGTTCGGCATCCCCGACGACGAGTACGGCGAGCGCCTGCTGGGCATGGTGCAGCCGATGCCGGGCGTGGAGATCCGCGAGGCCGAGGTGATCGACTGGCTGCGCCAGCGGCTGTCGGGCTTCAAGGTGCCGCGCAGCATCGTGGTCGAGGCGCAGCTGCCGCGCGATGAAACCGGCAAGCTCGCCAAGCGCCGGCTGCGTGACCGATACTGGGAAGGCCGCCAGCGCCGCGTCTGAGCGCGTGCCCGGCCTGGATCGATCACGACCGATAACAACAGGAGGAGACGCGATGCAGAACAAACCAAGCGGACGGCGCGCCTGGCTCGCCGCGATGGCAGCCGGCGCGGGGTGTGCGCTGGCCATGTGGGGCGGGGCCGCGCAGGCCGCCTATCCCGATCGTCCGATCAAGCTGGTCGTGCCCTACACCCCCGGCGGCTCGACCGACCAGTTCGGCCGCGCGCTGGCCGACGGCATGTCGCGCCAGCTGGGCCAGACCGTGGTGGTGGAAAACCGCCCCGGCGCGGCCACCATGATCGGGACCACCAGCGTGGCGCGTGCGCCCGCAGACGGTTACACCATGGTGCTGGCCACCAACGGCAGCATGGTGCTCAACCCGATGCTGTACAAGAAGATCAACTACGATCCGCCCAAGGACTTCAAGATCTTCAGCATCGACGCCGAGGTGCCGCTGGTGGTGGTGACCAACAGCAAGGTGCCGGCCAGCAATATCCGCGAGTTCGCGGCCTACGCCAAGGCCGCGGGCGGCAAGCTCAACTATGGCTCGGTCGGCCTGGGCAACGCGCTCCAGCTGGCCACCGAAATGCTCAAGACCGAGCTGGGCATCAGCGTCACCCACGTGCCCTACAACGGCAGCGCCCCGGCGCTGTCGGCGCTGCTGGCCAACGACGTGCAGCTGATGGTGGATGTGGTCAGCACCTCGCTGCCACATATCAAGGCAGGCAAGCTCAAGGCGCTGGCGGTCACCGGCCGCACCCGGCTGGACGTGCTGCCCGACGTGCCGACCGTGGCGGAAGGCGGCTATCCCAACTTCCAGGCCGCCACCTGGTTCGGCCTGGCCGTGCCCGCGCAGACGCCGCCCGATGCGGTGGCCAGGCTGCAGGCCGCCGCTGCCCACGTGCTCAAGGACGCGCAGTTCCGTTCCACCTTCAGCGCGCTGGGCTTGGTCGTGCAGGCCCCGCGCACGCAGGCCGAGATCGACCGATATATCGAAGCCGACCGCGAGCATTGGGGCAAGGTCATCAAGGCCAATAACATTTCGTTGGACTGACTGGAAGTGCGGGAGCCGCCAGGGCCATGGGGTAAGCTACTGCTCGCCCCTGGCCCGGCAGGCCGCCGGTGACTTTCCCGTCACCGCCCGCGCCCAGCAGGAACAACCCGGCCGGGGCGGGCTCCAACCCGGAGCCGTTCATCAGGAGTCCGATTTGAAATTCCCCGTTGCCGGGCTGGCGTTTGCCGGCCTGCTGGGCGCCGCTGCCGGCGCCATTGCCGCGCCCGCTTCCGCCCCTGCCGCCAAACCAGCCCCCGCACCGGCCAAGGCCCAGGCCAAGGTCGAGAACAGCGCGCTGTCGCCGCTGCTGGCCATGCTGGAAATCGGCAACCCGCTGCCGGCCTTGCCGGATTGCGCCGACAAGCGCACGCCCGATGGCCGCGACGTCACCGGATTCTGTGTCGAACTGAAGGGCGATGGCCTGATGCGCCAGGTCGGCGTGCCGCGCGCGCAGCGCCCGTCATTCATGGACGGCCCCTTTGTGCTGGCCTTTGTCGACCGCAATGCGCTGGTCGGCCTGGTAGTGCCGACCGCCGGCGCCAACTCGCAGCAGGCCGCGGCCGACAGCGTCAGCGCGCTGTACGGCAAGCCGTTCCGGCAGGAGCAGGTCGACATGCCCGACAAGGCTGGCAAGAGCGTCAAGACGCTGCACGCCGGCTGGATGCACAAGCCGCTGACGGTTGAGCTCTACGCCATGCCGGAGGACCCCAACACCGGCACCATCGAAATGCTGCTGCCGCAGGCGCGCGTGCTGATGGCGGACAAGGATGCCGAGGTGGACAAGCAGCTCAATCCGGCCTCGGCACCCGCGGCCAAGGGCGGCAAGGCTGCCGCCGCCAAGCCCGCGCCGAAGCCAGCCGCCAAGCCGGAGAAGCCTGGCAGCTGGTAACACCCGCAGCAGGCGGCCTGGCCGCCTGCGCACCTGGCCTCAGAGCCCTTCCATCACCTTGTCCAGCCCCCGCACCACGCCGCGCACGGTGTTGACCTTGCGGATCGCCAGCAGCGCGCCGGCGACATAGGGCGTGGAGCCGTCGCCGGCCTCGTGCTTCAGGTGCAGGCGCTGGCCGTCGGCGCCGAAGATCACTTCCACGCCAAGCTGGTAGCCCGGCAGCCGCACCGCGTGCACCTGCGTGCCCGACATGGTGGCGCCGCGGGTTTCCTTCGGGCCCTTGACCTGGTCGACCGGCACCGCCTGCGCGGCGGCCTTGACCTGGCCGAGCCGGTAGGCCAGCTCGCGCACGGTGCCGGAGGGCACGTCGATCTTGCCGGCCTTGGCGTAGTCGATGATCTCCCAGTGCTCCAGGTGGCGCGCGGCCATCTCGGCAAACTTCTGCAGCAGCACCACCGTGATGGCGAAATTGCCGCAGGCGAGCACGCCGCGGTCGGCCTGGCGCGCGGCCGCGTCGATCTCGGCATAGTCCTCGTCGGTCAGCCCCGAGGTGCCCACCACCACGTGCGCGCCGTGCGCCAGCGCCTGCAGGATGTTGTGCTTGGCGATGCCCGGCTTGGTGTATTCGACATAGACGTCGTAGGGCGTTTCCCCCAGGGCCTCGATGCTGGCGGCCGCCACGCCCGGCGTATCGGCATGGCCGGTCAGCTGCGCCAGAGGTTGCCCGGCGGCGCCGCGCGACAGGCCGGCCACCAGGGTCATGTCGGCCGCATGGGCCACGCCGCGCGCCAGTTCGCCGCCGGCCCAGCCGGTCACGCCGCCCACGGCGACACGGATCGGGTTGTTCATGTTCTGTTTCTCCGCAAAGGCTGATGGGTTTGGCAGCATACCGCGTCAGCCGGCGGCGCGCCGGCGGTCGAGCTTGCGCGCCAGCACGATCGAGGTGGTGGTGTGGTTGACGCCGTCGAGCATGCCGATCTCGTCGAGCAGCCGGTCCAGCCGGTCATGCGTGTCGCAGCGGATCGCCACCAGGTAGTCGACCGGGCCGCTGACGGAATTGACCTCTTCGATCTCGGGCAGGCGCTGCAGCGCGCGCAGGATGGCGGGCGCGGCCTTGGGCTGCACCGACAGGCCGCAGTAGGCCAGGATGGCGTTGTCTTCCATGCGCTGCCCCAGCCGCACGCCGTAGCCGGCGATCACCCCGCTGCGCTCCAGCCGCGCAATGCGCGCGACCACGGTGGTGCGGGCGATACCCAGGTGCCGGGCGAGGTTGGCGGCGCTTTCACGGGCATTGGCCTGCAGCAGCGACAGCAGGTGCCGGTCGGTGGTGTCGAGTTCGGTCATTGCGTCGGGATGATTCGTCGTTTCGTTCGATTATGGCGGTTTTTCGTCGTTATTGCGGCTTCATTGTGTCGCGCGCGCTATCCATACTCCAGTCAACGGGACAACCTTTTCTTGTGGACGGAGACACCATGCAAGCCTCGAACCTGGGCCGGCAGGCCCCGCGCGACCTGCCCAAGGCGACCCGCCCGCTGCACGTGGCGGTACTGGGCGCGGGCAAGATCGGGCGCACCATTGCCACCATGCTGCATGACAGCGGCGACTACCGCGTCAGCGTGGTCGACCATGACGCACGCCGCCTCGACGGCCTGCCGCGCGGCGTGCTGGCGCGCGCCGGCGACCCCACCGAGCCCGGCACCTGCGCCGCGCTGCTGGCCGGCGCCGATGCCGTGCTCAACGCGCTGCCGTTCCATGCCGCGATCAGCGTGGCTTCGGTGGCGGCGCGCCTGGGCGTGCATTACTTCGACCTGACCGAGGACGTGGCCGCGACCCAGGCCATCCGCCAGCTGGCGCAAAGCGCGCGCTCGGTGCTGATGCCGCAGTGCGGGCTGGCGCCGGGCTTTATCGGCGTGGTCGGGCATGACCTGGCGCAGCGCTTCCTGCGCGGCGGGGGGGAACTGCTGGACCTGCAGATGCGGGTCGGCGCGCTGCCGCGCTACCCCAGCAATGCGCTCAAGTACAACCTGACCTGGAGCACCGAGGGACTGATCAACGAGTACTGCAACCCGTGCGAGGCCATCGTCGATGGCCGTCGCGTGGAACTGACGGCGCTGGAGGGGCTGGAAAGCTTTGCGCTGGACGGCATCGAATACGAAGCCTTTAATACATCTGGCGGCCTGGGCACGCTGCCCGAGACGCTGGCCGGCCGCGCGCGCCATGTCGACTACAAGTCCATCCGCTATCCCGGCCATTGCGCGCTGATGAAACTGCTGCTCAACGACCTGCGCCTGCGCGAACGCCGCGAATGGCTGCGCGATATCTTTGATCGCGCCATTCCGGTGACCGACCAGGACGTGGTGATCGTGTTCGCCACCGCCACCGGCTACCCGGCCGGGGGCGAACGCGGGCGCGGGCCGCTGACGCAGGCTTCGTTCTCGGCGCGCATCGGCGGGGTGGATGGCAAGGGTGGCCATGTCAACGCGATCCAGCTGACCACTGCCGCGGGCATCTGCACCGCGCTGGACCTGGTGGCCACCGGCGCGCTGCCGCAATCCGGCTTCGTGCGGCAGGAGTCGATGCCGCTGGACGCCTTCCTTGCCAATCGCTTCGGCCGCCATTACACGCAGCATCCGCTCCAGGAGACCGTCATATGAAAGCGCAAGAGTTCGCTGCCTGCTGGGATTCGCTGGGTCTACCGCGGCCGTGGCGGGAGGGCACGCCGGCCGGCGCCGTGACGGTCCGCTCGCCGGTCGATGGCGAGGCCATCGGCCATGTCCCGGCCTGCACGCCGGCGCAGGCCGATGCGCTGATCGCCCGCGCCCACGCGGCCCAGACAACCTGGGCGCTGCTGCCCGCGCCCGCGCGCGGCGAGATCGTGCGGCGCTTCGGCGAGGTGCTGCGCGAACACAAGCCGGCGCTGGGCCGGCTGGTCTCGCTGGAGTCCGGCAAGATCCTGCAGGAAGGCCTGGGCGAGGTGCAGGAGATGATCGACATCTGCGACTTCGCGGTCGGGCTGTCGCGCCAGCTGCACGGACTGACCATTGCCTCCGAGCGCCCGCAGCATGCGATGCGCGAGACCTGGCATCCGTATGGGCTGTGCGGCGTGATCTCGGCCTTCAACTTCCCGGTGGCGGTGTGGGCGTGGAATGCAGCGCTGGCGCTGGTGTGCGGCAACGGCGTGATCTGGAAACCCTCGGAAAAGGTCTCCCTGTGCGCGCTGGCCGCGCATAGTCTGCTGGAGCGCGTGCTGGCCGCGGCGGCGCCGCAGCACGCCGGCATCTCGGCGGTGCTGCCGGGCGGGCGCATGCTTGGCACCCACCTGGTGTCGCACCCGGCGGTGCGGCTGGTCAGCGCCACCGGCTCGACCCGCATGGGGCGCGAGGTCGGCATTGCCTGCGCCGGGCACTTCAAGCGCAGCATCCTGGAGCTGGGCGGCAACAATGCCGCCATCGTCGCACCCTCGGCCGACATCGAGCTGGCGGTGCGCGCCATCACCTTTGCCGCGGCCGGCACGGCGGGCCAGCGCTGCACCACGCTGCGTCGCTGCTTTATCCACGCCGACCTGATGGACACCATGGCGAGCCGGCTGATCACGGTGTTCGACCGCCTGCCCGTCGGCGACCCGCTCGCCGACGGCACCCTGGTCGGCCCGCTGATCGACACCGCCGCGGGCGATGCCATGGCCAATGCGCTGGCCGCCTGCCGCGCGCAGGGCAATATCGTCACCGGCGGCGAACGGCTGCTGGCCGACCGCTACCCGCATGCCTGTTACGTGCGGCCCGCGCTGGTGATGACCGACGCCCAGCACGACACCATGCTGACCGAGACCTTCGCGCCGATCCTGTACCTGATGCCGTACACCACGCTGGATGAGGCCATCGCGCTGAACAATGCCGCGGCGCACGGGCTATCGTCGTGCATCTTCACGGAATCGATGCGCGAGGCCGAGCGCTTCCTGTCCTCGGCAGGCAGCGACTGCGGCATTGCCAACGTCAACATCGGCACCAGCGGCGCGGAGATCGGCGGCGCCTTCGGCGGGGAAAAGGCAACCGGCGGGGGCCGCGAGTCGGGATCGGATGCGTGGAAGGGCTATATGCGCCGCGCCACCAACACCATCAACTATGGCGATTCGCTGCCGCTGGCGCAGGGGATACGGTTCGAGATCTGATGGCATCCCTGGATGTGTTACAGGGCGCGTAGGGAACGGTAACAAGCCTTACACGCCTTTGACGCCGTATTACGGCTTCTGCCCGTATAACGTCAGCAGGGCAGGCACATGCCCGTTCCGACCCAAGGACGAAAGATGAGAATGCTGACGATTGGACTGGCTGCCGCTGCGGCATCCGTCACCCTGCTGGGCGGCTGCGCCGTCTATCCCACGCCTGCCGGCCCCGCGGTCGGCCCTGCGCCGGTGTACGTGGCGCCCGCGCCGGTGGTGGTGGCGCCGCGGCCGTACTACTACGGTGGCTATGGCTATTACGGGCGGGGCTACCGCCGCTGGTAATGAGCGCGGTTGGCACGACAATGCGGGAGGATGCCGGCGCGTAGAGAGAGGCCGCGCGCCGGCCGCAGTTCAGTTGCCGGCCGCGTCGCCGGCCCTGGGGTTCAGCCCGCCCCAGCTGGGCGCGAGCGTCTGCCCGATCTCCGGCAAATCCACCAGGTCGAGCACGCGCCCGACCGTATGGTCGACCAGTTCGGCAATGCTTTGTGGCTTTTGGTAGAAGCCCGGCACCGGCGGGAACACGATCCCGCCCATTTCCGTCACCGCCGTCATATTGCGCAGGTGCGCAAGGTTCAGCGGCGTTTCCCGCACCATCAGCACCAGCTTGCGCCGCTCCTTGAGCGTGACGTCGGCGGCGCGCGTGATCAGGTTGTCGGACAGGCCGTGCGCAATCGCCGCCAGCGTGCGCATGGAGCAGGGGGCCACCACCATCGCCTGTGCGCGGAACGAGCCGCTGGCAATGGTCGCGCCGATGTCGCGCACGTTGTGCACGACGCCGGCGAGCGCCTCCACCTCGGCACGGCTGATGTCCAGCTCGTGCTGGAGGTTCATCACGCCGGCCGGCGAAATCAGCAGATGGGTTTCCACCGAGGGCGCCGCGCGCAGCACCTGCAGCAGGCGCACGCCGTAGATGGCGCCGGTGGCGCCCGTGATGGCGACGATCAGCCGTTTGGGTGTGCCGCCAGTCACGGACATACCGGAACTCAGCCCTTCAGCAGGGTTTGCAGTTCGCCGTTCTGGTACATCTCCATCATGATGTCCGAGCCGCCGATGAATTCGCCGTTCACGTAGAGCTGCGGGATGGTCGGCCAGTTGGCGTATTCCTTGATGCCCTGGCGGACGCCTTCGTCATCCAGCACGTTGACCGTGGTCGGCGCGTCCACGCCGCAGGCCTTCAGGATCTGGATGGCGCGGCCCGAGAAGCCGCACATCGGGAATTGCGCGGTGCCCTTCATGAACAGGACTACCGGGTTGCCCTTGACGATCTGATCGATCTTTTGCTGCACGTCGCTCATGGTTTGCTTTTCAGTGGGGCGATGCCGTGTCGCGGGCGCCGCCTGGGGAGAATGGGACACCACGCAGCCTGGCCGCGTGGCGGGGATCTGACGGCGATTTTACCGGAATCGCCGCCGGGCTTCAGTGAGCGGCAGTGGTGCCGCCGGGCCGGGCGCCTGGCCAGCGTCCGCCGGTGCAGCGTTCCAGGCCGGCCAGGTCGCGGGCGGTGAAGACCTCGGTGAAACCGGCGGCTTCCAGCAACTGGCGGGTGGCCTGTGCCTGGTCGTAGCCATGCTCCATCAGCAGCCAGCCGCCAGGCAGCAGCCGGGCGCCGGCACCGCCGACGATGACCCGCAGGTCGGACAGGCCGTCGTCGTGGTCAGTCAGCGCATCGATCGGTTCGAAGCGCAGGTCGCCTTCGGTCAGGTGCGGATCGCCCGCGGCGATGTAGGGCGGATTGCTGACGACCAGGTGAAAGCGCAGGCCCGGCGGCAGCGCCGCGTACCAGTCAGACACCAGGAAGTGGATGCGGTCGGCGCCGAGCGCGCTGGCGTTGTCCTGCGCCACCATCAGCGCGCCGGGCGAGATGTCGGTGGCCCAGACTTGCGCATCCCGGCGCTCGCGCGCCAGCGTCACGGCCAGGATGCCCGAGCCCGTGCCCAGGTCCAGCACGTTCGGCTGCGGCACCTCGGCCAGCCGCGCCAGCGAGGCTTCGGCGGCGACCTCGGTATCGGGTCGCGGGATCAGCACATCAGGCGTGACCCGGAACTTGCGGCCGAAGAACTCGCGCTCGCCGATCAGGTAGGCCATCGGCTCGCCCGCCAGCCGCCGTGCCAGCAGCGTGGCATAGGCGTCGCGCTGGGCGATGGTGAGGGTGTCGGTGTCGCGCGTGATCAGCTGGGTGCGGCTCAGGCCGGTGACATGCGTCAGCAGCATGCGCACTTCCAGGGCAGGCAGCCCGGCCATGGCGGCGAGGGTCTGGGCTTCGCGCAGCGTGGGGGTCGCCGGCAGCGCGGCAGAGTTTGGGGAAGACATCGAAAGGGCGGGGACGGTTCTTTTGCCGGCTACAAAAAACCCCACCGGCGCAAAGGCCTGGCGGGGCTTTGGGGCGGGACTTCCAGCTTGCCGCCAGTGTACCGCTCATCGACAGCGGGCGGCGCAATGCCCCCGCCGGGACGATTACTTATTGACGGCGTCCTTGGCCTTGTCGGCACCCGTGTTGACGGCATCCTTGGCGGCCTGCTTGGCATTTGCCATGGCACTGGCGGCGTCTTCCTTGGCCTTGTCGGCGGCAGCCGAGACGTCGGCCGCAGCACCGCTGGCGGCGGACTTGGCGGCGTCTGCGGCGCTGCTGGCGGCAGCGGCGGCATCGCTCGCGGCGGCCTTGGCGGATTCAGCGGCGCTTTGCATGGCGCTCTCGGCGTTCGAGGCGGCAGGCGGGGCTTCTTCCTTCTTGCTGCACGCGGCCATGGCCGCGGTGATCATCAACAGCGCGAGCAGTTTTTTCATGATTTCGTCCTAGGTATGTTCTCGGGAGTGACTACCCGGCACCATTCTCCGTTTGCCGGTCGAAATCGATTATAGACAGCGGGCTTACCCCTACCAGTGCTGTTTCAAGCATTTACAAGAAATACAAAGATATCGGCGACTTTACGCGGTGTTCGGGGCGGAAGGCCGGCTGCATGACATCTTGTGGTGCTTACGACTCTTCGCCAAGTGCGGCAAGCTGATCAGCCTGGTGTTCTGAGGCCAGCGCCGACAGCAGCTCATCCATGTCGCCGTCCATGATCATGTCGATCTTGTACAGCGTCAGGTTGATGCGGTGGTCGGTGACCCGCCCTTGCGGGAAGTTGTAGGTGCGGATGCGGTCGCTGCGGTCCCCCGAGCCGATCAGGTTGCGCCGCGTGCTGGCCTCCTTGGCCTGGGCGGCGCGCGTCTGCATGTCCTTGATGCGGGCCGCCAGCACCTTCATCGCCTTGTCCTTGTTGCGGTGCTGGCTGCGGTCGTCCTGGCACTCGACCACGATGCCGGTCGGCAGGTGGGTCAGGCGCACCGCGGAATCGGTCTTGTTGACGTGCTGCCCGCCCGCGCCCGAGGCGCGGAAGGTGTCGATGCGCAGGTCGGCCGGGTTGATCTCGACCTCGCCCACTTCATCGGCTTCTGGCATCACCGCGACCGTGCAGGCCGAAGTGTGGATGCGCCCCTGTGCCTCGGTCGCCGGCACGCGCTGCACGCGGTGGCCGCCGGATTCGAACTTCAGCCTGGAAAATGCAGCATCGCCGGCGATGCGCACGATCACTTCCTTGTAGCCCCCCAGGTCTGATTCCGATTCGCTCATCACTTCGACCTGCCAGCGCTGGCGTTCGGCGTAGCGCGTGTACATGCGCAGCAGGTCGCCGGCGAACAGCGCGCTCTCCTCGCCGCCGGTGCCGGCACGGATTTCCAGCAGCAGGTTGCGGTCGTCGTTGGGGTCCTTGGGCAGCAGCAGGCGCTGCAGGCTGGCTTCCAGGGCTTCCAGCCGCGCGCGCGCGCTGGCGATCTCGTCGGCGGCAAAGTCCTTCATCTCCGGATCGTCCAGCAGCGCCTGCGCGGTGGCCAGGTCGTCCTGCGCCTGACGGTACTGGCCGTACTGCTCGGCCACCGGCGACAACTCGGCATGTTCGCGGCTGAGCTTGCGGTACTGGTCGATCTTCGCGGTCGCGTCTTCGCGCGCGAGCAGGGCGTTGACTTCATCGAGTCGCTCGGCCAGTTGGTCGAGCTTGGCAAGCATGCTGGCTTTCATCGGGTGCGGGGGAAAGAGG
>NZ_JBYSZI010000079.1:0-23804 GCF_058787075.1 Cupriavidus sp. FW305-46 | reverse complement strand
GATTGGGGGTTAACGGCGGGCGGCTTGGGAGACTTTAGGGGGATGTGGCCTAGGCATCGCTAGTATGCGCGCCACATGGATGACTCGTTCAATGTCCGGCCAAAAAGCCCGTCGGAGCCTGGCTGGCAAACATTGCAGCAAAAAAACAAGGGCATACCTACCAGCGATGCTGGTACGTCGCCGTCAGGGTGATGCCCGCCGCCGGCAAGTGGCTGGTATTGTTGCTATTGCGCAGGAGCTGGCTGTAAAGGGGGTAATAGTAGCGGTTCAGCAGGTTTTGGATACCAACCGTGACGGTGTCCTTTTTCCCCAGCTTGTAGCTGCTGATGAAATCAAGCGTTGTGTAGCTGCTCACGTCACGCCGGCCAAAGCTGTCCACGCCGTTAAGCCTGTAATCGTGTCCGGCGAAGAAGCTCGCTTGCAGCCGGTTGTTCCAGGCAGGCACGGGACGGTACTGCACGTACCCTGTCAGTTTCAGCGGCGGGATGCGGTACCCACTCATCTGCTGGCTGCTGCCGCCCTGCGGCGTCTCGCGCCCGCGCATCCATGTGAACGTGCCGCCGGCACCCCATTGCTCGTTATCGGAAAGGTAGTCGACGGCCGCCTCCGCCCCGTAGATGCGCTCAGCCGTCCTGGTGAGAATCAGTCCGTTATTGAAGCTCTGGACGTCGCCCAGGTCCGAGGTGGTATAGAAGAGTGCAACCGAAGCCAGCGTATTGTCAAAGGCACCGCGCCAGCCCAGTTCGTAATTGTTGGTCTTGACCGGTTGCAGATCCGACGAGCCGATATTGAAGCCGGCTCTGGCGTTGCGCACCTGCAAGCCGATGTCCGGCAGGTTGAAGCCCTGGCTGAATGCGACATAGAGCTCATGCTGCTTCACCGGCCGAAAGGCGATGCCTATGTTGCCCAGCAGCGCGCTGTAGTCCACCGATCCGCCCTTGACTGTCGCCGGGGCCGCCAGCCGCGACTGGGAAAGCGGCACGAAGTCGTCGAAGCTGGCGCGAGCGTACTGGTAGCGAAGGCCTCCCTCGGCCGACCAGCGCTCGTTGAACTTGTGCTGGATCTGGCCAAAGCCACCCAGGCTGCGCGTGGTAATCGGGGGCATATAGGTGAGCGTTCCCGTCTTCGTGAACACACGCCCGCCGCTCGCGTCGTAGGTCGCCGCATCGAAGATGTCGATCGGCATGTCGCTGCGTTCCTGCTCGAAGTCCATGCCCCATACCAGCCTGGTGCGCTGGTCGCTTGTCAGCGGTGTCTTGATGGTCAGCCGGCTACCAAATACCTCTGAATTCTGCATGGCCTGGTCGACATTGCCACCACGTGTCGCAACGGCACGCGCATCGAATGGCGTGAAACGGGCGAAGTAGTCCCGGTAGTAGAACTGTGCCGAGAGCTTACTGCCGAGCAGGTCGCGATGCTCGTATTCCAGGTTCACCAGCGTGTTGCGAATGCGGTTCTGGTCGTCGAGTTGCAGACCGCCGATGTCGCGCGCTGGCACGCTGCCGGCCGGAAGTTTCGCCACGCTCGGATCGGAGGCGAACTTTGTGTCCTGGCTGGCATCGTAGTGGCTCACTGCCAGCTGCACACGTTGATCAGGGGCGAAGCGCAGGCCCAGCTTGCCCCCAATGTTGTAGGCGTTGGACTGAAACATGTCGCCCTGGCTGGGCTCTGGCGCGATCCGCTGCCCCTTTGCGTCATACGAATTGCCGGTATGGCGTACGCCTACATCAAAAGCATAGTCAACAATGCCCTCGCTGCCAGCGAAATGCTGCTGCACACTGCCGTTCAGGCCATCGGCACGCAGCCGCGTGAGCGGCGTGCCAAAGGACACAGTGGTGTCCGCCTGCGGCTGGCCGCCAGCGGGGCGCGTAGTAATCGACACGATGCCGCCGGTAGCGCCACCACCATAGATCGCATTGCTTCCCCTCAACACTTCCACGCGTTCCACCAGCGCCGGATCGATGTTGGCGAGATTGCGCGACGAATCGCGGTTAGTGTTGAGCGGCACGCCGTCGACCAGCACCAGCATGCCACGGCCGCGCAGGGTCTGGCCGAAGTCCGTAATGGTGTGGCTGGAATCTGCCATCCCAGGCACGACCTTGGCGAGCACGGTGGCAAGGCTGTCGGAGCCGGTCTTCAACTCCTCAAGTTCCGCGCGCTCGATCACGGTTGCCTGGCGCGTCGGGCGAACCAGATCGCTGGACACCCGCGACGCCGTGACTTCCACGGGCGCCAGCATGGCCGCGGCATCCATGCCGGTCGTGCCACGGGCCGATGCGTCGGCAGACGCCGGCGTGCCCGCGGCATCCAGCGCCTGTTGCCGGGCTTCCGGCTGCAGGACATATCCCTTGCCATCTTGCCGCTGGTAGCGAATGCCGCTCCCTTTAAGCAGCGCCTCGAGGGCCGCCTCGGGTGCCATATTGCCGCGTATGGCCGGCGCCTGCTTGCCAGCTACCAGTGAAGGAGCAAAGAAGAGCTGCAGCGAGGTCTGCCTGCCAAGCTGCACGAGTGCTTCGCCAAGCGGCTGCGCACGGATGTCCACGGCAATGGGGCGCGCGGTCAGCGCATCGGCTGTCTGCGCCATCGCCGGCACGGCGCCGGCAAGAGCCGTGGTGACAACAGCGGCGGCGGCCACGCAGCCGCGGCGCCAGGCCAGCATGGACGGGCGCATGGCGGCGTCGCGATAGTCGGAGGGTCGGCGGCGCGCCGGGGCGTTTGGACGAGACGGATTCACGGTAGTCAGATTCGGATTGCGTCGGGAGGTATCAGCACGGCGACATGCGCAGTGCGGGCAGCGTGTCGGGGATAAGACGAAACCCGGAGCGAAAACCTGAATCGAAACAGCTAATTTGGCAAATTACTGTGCCGGACTATTGCGCGAAGATCACCGTACTGCCGTCCGGCAGCGTACGCACGCCAACCGGCAGGAACCGTGGCAGCGCGTCCAGCAGGGCGTCGGTGTCATCCGTCCTTAGCACGCTGCTCACGCGCAGGCGGCCGGTTGCGCTATCTGCCACGCGAACCGGTTCGCGGCGATAGCGTGACACTTCCGCGGCCACATCCGCCAACGGCACGTCCTGAAACACGAGTTTGCCTTCACGCCATGCAAGTGCCGCGGATAGGCTGATGGGCGCCGCGGGGGCCACGGCGCCGTCGTTCGTGACCGTAGTGCCCTGCCCGGCCGTCAACGGGACGCTGGAATTCACGCGCGCTCCCTGCACCTTCACCGAGCCGGATTCGACATAGACAGCCACGGCAGCGCCATCGACCGCATTGCGCCGCACATCAAAGCGGGTTCCGGTAACGGTGACCCGTCCTGTCCCGGCGACAACCACGAATGGCCTCGCTGCGTCGTGCGCCACCTCGAACATTGCCTCGCCCTCCAGGAGCTCGACCAGGCGCGAGCCCTCGCTGTATCGCACCGACACGCGACTGCGGGTATTCAGCTCGATGCGAGAACCGTCGGGCAGGCTCAATATGCGGCGCTCGCCCGCGATGGTCGCCAAGCTTGCGGCATAGTGCTCTTTCGCGGCCGCCATGGTCGGAGCAAACCGAGCGTCGGGCGTTGAACCGCCTGCCCATAGCAGCCAGCCCGCTCCGACGACGACAGCGCAGGCCGCTCCTGCTACTGCCGTCCGCCAGCGCCACTGCTTGTGTCCGCCGGCGACGACGACGCCGGGAATGGGGTCGGAGACCGGCTCAGCCAGCGCCCGGAGGCGCGCCGGATCTACCATGCCCGCCGCCTGCCAGAGGCGTTCCAGCGCCTTGAATTCAGACCGGTGCCGCGGGGATGCGGCCAGCCAGTCGTCCAATGCGCGCTGCTCCTCAGGACCGAAGCCGGCATCCTGTGCCCGTGCGAACCAGCGCTCTGCCGCGGCTCGCGGATCGTCGGGGGTGCTCATGTGCGGCAGATCATCAGTGCTGGTCAAGCGATCCCACACGCTCGCGCAAGTGCCGCATCGCGCGGATCATGTACTTTTCGACCATGTTCTTGGAAATATCGAGGCGGTCCGCAATTTCCTGTTGCGAGCAACCATCGAGGCGCTGCCAGACAAAAACCTGCCGGCATTTCAGCGGCAGTTCGGCCAGAGCCTGCTCGATGCGGCCCGCCAGCTGCACAGCGTGAAGGTTCGCCACGGGGTCGCCCGACATTGCCGGAAGCGCCTCGATAACGTCAAGCGTGACCGACTCGCGTCCGCCCTGCCGGCGAAAGCCGTCGATAGCGATATTACGGGCTGTCTGATGCAGGTAGGCACGCGGCTGCTGTGGCACCGTGCTGGTCTCCAGCATGCGCAGCATGGCATCTTGCGTGAGATCTTCCGCCTGGTGCCGGTCCCTGAGACGGCGCGTCCAGGTGTCGACCAGTTCCTCGTAATAGGCGAACAGGCCCAACGCGCGCAAAGGTCGGGACGGCATTGTGGAGAACGCGGAAGCGGTGGCGATCAGATTGAATGCGACTTATTATCATTTCTAACGCTCCGCGTCAAGGCTGGGACTGCCGAAAAAATCAGGCACGAGCGGTGCAATTGAGCCGAATATTCATTACTGCTAAAATGAGAACAATTCTCAATATGTTTTGATGGTGGTTCGACGCCGTTCTGGAGTGGTATGTCAGCCGAGGAAACGGCAATGCAGCAGCAAATGCGCGCGCTCTATTGCGATCATCATGGATGGTTGTTTGGGTGGTTACGCCGCAAGCTCGGATGCAGCCATCATGCAGCGGACGTGGCCCATGACACCTTCCTGCGCATCCTGGGCTCCCGTAACGCCCTGCGGGCCATGCGCGAGCCACGCGCTTATCTGGCGACGGCAGCAAAGCGCCTGCTTATCGACCAGGTGCGACGAGACTTGATCGAGAAGGCGTACCTGGAAGAGCTCGCGCTGGTTATGGCCTCGGCACAGGGAGGGCCCTCTGCGGAGGAAGTCGCGCAGACCGTGCAGGCGCTCATGCGGATCGATGCCGCGCTGAACGGCTTGTCGGCAAAGGCGAGACGGGCCTTTCTACTCTGTTACCTGGAAGGGTGCACCCACGCGATGGTGGCGGCGGAGCTAGGCGTATCGACCAAGATGGTGCAGAAGTACCTGATCCAGGCACTCGCGCACTGCCACACCGTGCTGGCGTCCTGACATGCTGCCTGAGTCCTCTGGCGCGGACGTCGCCGAGCAGGCCGCTGCCTGGATCGTGCTGCTGAACAGTGAAGATGAAGCCGAGCGAGCCAAGGCCCGCGAGGGTTTCGAGGCCTGGAAAGCCATCGCTCCCCGAAATGCCGAAGCCGCGGCCAGGCTTGAGACCTTCATCAGTCAGGTGCAGCAGGTGCGTAGCGCATCGCCATCCGATGCCCGCGCAGCGCACGCGGCGCTGAATGCCGCGCATGCGGGCGTGCGGCGAACCGGCAGGCGCCGGGTGGTGGCCGGTCTTGGCGGAGCGCTGGCGCTGGTGTTGCTGCTTGCCCTGCCCTCCTGGCTGGTCGTGCACAACTATCCCCCGGCGAATCTGTGGGCTGACATGCACAGCAATGGCGGGCAATGGAGCCAGCGCACGCTGAGCGACGGGTCGCAGGTGACGCTGAGCGGCGTGAGCGCGATCAACTGGCGCTTCGACGACAGCAGCCGAGTCATTGAGTTGGTGCGCGGCAGCGTGCTGGTGGACGTCGCAAAGGATGCCCGGCGCCCCTTCTATGTGCAAACACCGCTGGGTCGTATCCGGGCCCTGGGTACGCGTTTTGCCGTCACCTATGACGATGGCGGCATGACCCTGGAGATGCTGGAGTCCCGCGTGGCCGTGCAGACGCCCGATCAGTGGCAGGCAGGCAGCCGTGACGCGCTGGTGGTGCAGGCAGGCCAGCGCGTGCGCCTGGACCGCCGCGGGGTCGATGCGGTGGAGGACATTGACCCACTTGGCGTGGAGCAAGGCTGGCGCAGGCATCAGCTGGTGGTCGATGACCGTCCGCTACCCGAGGTGCTCGACCAGCTGGCGCGGCACCATCCCGGTCCCATTCGCTTCGAGCGCGACGCGCTGTCGCATATCCGCGTGACAGGCGTGCTGCCTCTGGATGACACAGACAAGGCGCTGCAGCTGTTGCTGCGCAACTTCCCCCAGTTGCACGTTCGTTCCGTGGCAGGACGTTGGGTCTGGGTAGACCTGCAATCCGCATCCTGAGTCAAGCCGGAGAAAAAAACTTTCCGGCGTGGTTCCAATTCTTTGTTCTGGTTCGTCAATGCCGATGAACTCATCGAACAAAGGATTTCTTCAAATGCGTGTCGCAAAGCGTTTCAGCCCACGCCGCTGCCTGTCGCCCCTCGCGATTTCCCTGTCGCTGGCCCTGGCTTCTGTTGCTGCCGGTGCCAGGGCCCAGCCAGCCCCTGCGGCGAGCAAGCAGCAATACAGCATTCCGGCAGGCCCCCTGGCGCCGGCGCTCAATCGCTTTGCCCAGGAGGCCGGCGTGGCCCTGGTCGTGGATGCCCGGCAGGTCGCCACGCTCAGGACGCAGGGTCTTGACGGCCGCTACGGCGTGGATGAAGGCTTCGCGCAATTGCTCGGCGGTACGGGCCTGGCCATCCGGAGGACGGATGCCGGCTATCTGCTGGCGCCGGTGACAGCTGTCGCTCCCCCCAAAGCGCAGTCCACCAGCGACGCGGCTCCGTCCGGCAATATCGGTACCGGCGTGGCGGCGAACAGCACGCCGGGAGACGAGATCCTCGCGCCCGTGTTGGTCATGGCTTCGCGTTCCAATATTGAAGCCGACAAGGCGCCGCAGACAGTGCAGATCATTGGCCAGGCAGAGATCGAACGTGAGCTGGCGATCTCGACCAATTCGTCGGACGTGCTCAGCAACCTGATCCCGTCATACACGCCCAGCCGCGGCAAGATGAACGGCAGCGGCGAAACCCTGCGCGGGCGCACGCCGCTGATCCTGATCGACGGCGTGCCGCAGTCCAACCCCATCCGGCCGACGGGCCGCGAGGCGCACACCATCGACTTCTCGATGGTCGAGCGCATCGAGGTCGTGCAGGGGGCAAACGCCATCAACGGGCTGGGTGCCACGGGCGGCACCATCAACATCATCACCAAGCGCCCGGAGAATGGCGCCTTCAACCAGCGCGTGGACGTGCAGACTACGATGCCGACCTACCGCATCGACAGCGAGGTGATGAACTACAAGGCCTCCTATCTTGCCAGTGGCCGCAAGGACAAGCTCGACTACCTATTCTCCGTTTCCGCGGAGGACCAGGGGCTGTACCTGGACGCGCAAGGGCGTCCCATCGGTGCCGACAACACCCAGGGCGACCTGATGGACTCGCGCAGCTATGACGTGCTGGGCAAGCTGGGCTACTGGCTGGACGATGACCAGCGGCTGCAACTGTCGGTGAACCGCTACCGCATCAAGTCGAAGGCCAACTACATCGGTGTGGCGGGCAACCGCACGCTGGGCATTCCCACCACCTCGGTGCGCGGCGAGCCCGAAGGCACGCCGCCCTGGAACGATGTGTGGACCTCCAGCATCAGCTACAACCACTATGACCTGGCTGGCATGGAGCTGTCGGCTGTCGCCTTCTACCAGGATTTCGAGGCGCTCTTTGGTGCGGACAACTCGGCTACGTTCCAGGATGCCACCATCGCTCCGATAGGAACGCTGTATGATCAATCGCGCGCCGTATCGTCCAAGTTTGGCACCAAGGTGAGCCTGACCAAGGCCGATCTGCTGGACAACCGGCTCAAGCTCACCGCTGGCTTCGATACGCTGATCGACAAAGGCAAGCAGGACCTGTACGGCACGGGCCGAACCTACGTGCCGGAGTCCGAATACCGTGACCTGGCGCTGTTCCTGCAGGCAGAGTACAAGCCGTTCGACAAGCTGACGCTGCATGGCGGCGTCAGGCAGGAGTTCGCCGACCTGAGCATCGACAGCTACCGCACCCTGGCCCGCTATAACGGGGTCGCGGTGGAAGGCGGCAAGCTGAATTTCAGCGAGACGCTCTACAACTTTGGCCTGGTCCTCGAGCCCGTCGCAGGCTGGAACGTCTTTGCCAGCTACTCCGAGGGCTTTGGCATGCCCGACGTGGGTCGTGTGCTGCGAGCCATCAATACACCCGGGCAGAGCGTGAACGACTTGCGCGGCCTGGTTCCTATCATCACCAATAGCGTGGAAGTGGGCACGCGCCTCAAGCGCGGAGCCTGGGAGGGCGAGGTCAGTTTTTTCCGTTCCGACTCTGACTACGGCGCGCGCGTGATTCGCGTGAACGACGCCTTCATGCTGGCGCGCGAGAAGAACCAAATCGACGGCGTGGAGGGCAGCCTGGGCTACCAATTCAGCCGTGCCCATAAGGCCAAGCTGTCCTATGTCCATACCCGGGGCCGCTACGACAGCGATGGCAACGGCAGCCTGGACGCCAGGCTGGACGGCTTGAATATTGCTCCAGACCGCTTGATGTTCGCCTGGACAGCGCAGTGGAACGAGCGCCTGTCCTCCTTTGTCCAGGTCCAGCATGCCTTCAGCAAGAACTTCGATGATCCCGCCAAGCGTTTCAGCGGCTATACGCTGGTAGATGCCAGCCTCAACTACAAACTGCCGAAGGGCACGCTGCGCCTGGCCGTGGCCAACCTGTTCAACGAGGACTACATCACCTACTACTCGCAAAGTGCGCTGGTGGAGCCGCTGCGCTACTTTGCGGGGCGCGGGCGCACCGTGTCCCTGGGCTATTCGCTCAACTTCTGATGGCTGACCGGCGAATGGGGCGTTCCGGCATGGCGGGCTTGCGCGCCGTCATCGCCATTGGCGGCGGCTATGGGATCACGGCATTGGCAGTAGCGGACGGTGCCATTGCGCTCGCCCGATGCGGCATGAGCCCGTCCGATGCGGTGGTGACCGCCGCCATGCTCGGGTTTCCGGCCTATCTGATCATATTGATGTTCGGGCTGACCTGCTCCAGTTTGCCGCGCCTGCTGTGCGGGCTGTGTCTATGGGCCGCTTTGCTGGCCCTTGCCTTCTGGCTGCTCGATGGCAGCGCCTTGGCATGAGCAGCTATCGGAGAAGCCTGGATGGCGTGCACACCTGGGCGGGCATCGTGCTCAGCGCGCTGCTGTTCGCCATCTTCTGGATGGGCACGCTGAGCGTGTTCGACCGGGAACTGGACCGCTGGATGATGCCTGCCACGCGCCTGCCCGAACCACAGGGGCCGCCGCGCCTCGATGCCATGGTGCCCGTGGCGCAGGCGCTGGTGCCGGCGGATGCGCGCCAGTGGCGCATCGACTGGCCCACGGCGCGTACGCCGGTACTGCGCCTGTCCTGGCAGACCCGCGAGGGTGCGCGGGGTCAGCACTACCTGGACCCCGCGAGCCTTGCCGTCATCGAGGACCCGGGGACCTTGGGCGCCAGCGGATTCATTTTCCCCTTCCATTACGGGCTGCACATCGCATGGAAGGATGCAGGCAAATGGCTGGTGGGGCTGGCCGGCATGGGCATGCTGGTGCTGCTCGTCAGCGGTGTCATCGTCCACCGCAAGATCTGGGCGGACTTCTTCACGTTCCGCCCCCGCAAGCGCCTGCCGCGTAGCAGCCTGGACCTGCACAACATCACGGGAGTGATGGGCCTGCCCTTCCATTTCGCCATCACGCTGTCGGGGCTCGTCATCTTCTGGGCCTTCTACTTTCCGCATGCCCACCAGGGTCTCTACGGTAGCGGCCCGAAAGCCAAGGCCGCCGTACAGGCCGATGGCTATGGCCGCTACAGCCGTCCGCGCGCCAACCTGCGGGGGGATGTACCGCCCCTGGCGTCACTGGATGGCATGGCGGACGAAGCCCGGCGATTGTGGGGGAATGGCGCCGAGCCCTACTTCGTACGGGTATGGAACCCCGGCGACACCAGCTGCTACGTGGAACTGCGCCGCTCGTACGCGCGCGACGTGCCGATGAATCTGGACCAGCTGTTCTTCGATGGCGCGACCGGAAACCTGTTACACCGGTTCGAGGCTGCGCCGGCCATGGGCGTCCAGCGCTTTATCTCGGGCCTGCATTTCATCCAGTTCGAGCATTGGCTATTACGCTGGCTTTATTTCTGCCTGGGCCTGTCCGGATGCGTGCTGATCGCATCGAGCATGGTCTATTGGCTGGCGACGCGGCGGTCCGCCAGGCCGCCCGGCTGGCGCCGGCGCCTGGTGGAAGCCATGTGCATTGGCAGCGTCACCGGCATCATCGTGGCAACCTTGGGCTACCTGTGCGCCAACCGTCTGCTGCCCGAACAGGCGCAGTGGGGCGGGCTGGAGCGCGCAGGACTTGAAGTTGCCGCCTTCTGCGCGCTATGGGGCGGCTGCTTCGTGCACGCCCTGCGTGGCTCGCAGGCCTGGCGGGAGCAGGCGTGGGCCATTGCGATGCTTGGCATCGGCTGCGTGGTGCTCAACGCATGGACGACCAGCGCCTATGGTTCGGGCCTTGCCCGGATTCCGGCCGCGGTGCTGGGTGTGGATGCTGTGCTGCTGCTTCTGGCAGCGCTGGCTCTCTATGGCGTGCGCGGCCTCACCCCTCTCACGGCACATTCAGCGGCATCTTGAGATCGCGCACGCCATTGGCTTTCGGGCGGGTAGTCGGGCACATGAAGAGCCGGGCGGCTACACCCCAGGGGATCATTCCCGCCCTCACGAGATGGCCTTAGCTGTCGGGATCCGCAGTTCCAGCCATATCTGGGCGAATACCGGCAATTGACGAACCACACGTCCGAACCGCGGCACGTCCAGGATCTCATGCGCCGCTGTTAACATATGGGCATCGGCAGAAACGCCGCTTGTTTGTCTTCGATAGCTGGCCATATAGAGATTACCGATGGTGGCGTCACTAATCTTGATTGCGAAAACGACCGGACTGTTCATCGCAACAGCGCTTGCAGAAATCATCGGCTGTTACCTGCCGTATCTCTGGCTCAAACAAGGACGCTCCGCCTGGCTGCTATTGCCGGCGGCGATTAGCCTGGCGCTCTTCGCATGGCTGCTGACGCATCACGAAGCGGCAGCGGGTCGGGTGTATGCGGCCTACGGCGGCGTCTACATCGGTGTCGCAATCGCCTGGCTTTGGGCGGTCGACAAGGTGCGACCGACGCAATGGGATATCGCGGGGGTGCTGGTTGCCTTTTGTGGGATGGCAATCATCATGTTTCAGCCACGTGCCTGACGGGACTTGCGCAGGGTGGATTTTTCCTGCTGCCGCCACAGCAAATCACTGGTGCAGGCGGCCTCTGAGAATGGTCCGCGGCCAGCCTCACTCTGGATCGCCATGCTCCGGCCGCACGTCCAATTCCAGTTCTTGCGTCAATGTTTTGACGCTCGGCAAGCTTTCCTGGAGTTCGGCAGGGAGTTCCGCAACGAACTGGTACTGAGCGACGCCAATAGGATTGCCCATGCCGCGTAGCGCGTACTCCACCACCAACCGATTGCGCTCCTGGCATAGGAGCAACCCAATGGTCGGATGGTCGGCCTCGGTTTTCATCTGCGCATCGACCGCGGATAGATAGAAACTGATTTGGCCAGCATACTCGGGCTTAAAGGCGCCAGTCTTCAGTTCAATGACGATATAGCAGCGCAGCTTAAGGTGATAGAAGAGCAGATCAAGATAAAAGTCGTCGCCTCCAACTTCAAGGCGAACCTGTCGACCGACATAGGCGAAGCCGGCTCCGAGCTCGAAAAGGAAACGAGTTATGTGATCGACCAACGCTACCTCCAGGTCTCGTTCGGTCGCGTCGGCACGCAAACTCAAAAAATCGAAAACGTAGGGATCCTTGAGCGTGGCGCGGGCCAAATCAGACTGTGGCAATGGCAACTGAGCAGCAAAGTTATTCGGCGCCTGCGCTGCGCGGTCGATCTGCCGGGTCTCGATCTGCACTAGGAGTATTGCTCGGAACCAGCCATAGGTTAGGTTAGCGCCTGCTTTGCATACCACTCGCGCTGCTCAACCGACTTGAGCTTCTGTAACAGCACCTGGTTGTGCCCCCAAGGCAATTGTCCAACAAGCTGTTGGACAATTGCCGGGTCCGGCCACGCCTGCGCGAAGGCGCGCATTGCCATCAAGTTGGAGCGCGACAGGCCGCTCATATCAGGGAACGCGTTGCGCAAATCCTGTGCCAGACGATCGATTACTTTGGCGCCCCAGGCCTGCCTAGACTGCGGTTCCAGGATTTCCTTGCCGATGTCTCAGTACAGGGCGACCAAGGCGGGATAAAGGGGTCGTTATCGACCTTATCGCCGAACGCGGGCCTCACGCCTCCCCCGCCCGCATCAAGCGGGGATGACGTGAAGTGCAATGGCAGTAGCCGCCAAGGAAGCGTCATGCGTTCGCATCCTCGATCGGACATTCAGACGTCTGCTTCAGACTGCAATCCGTCGTTGGATTCCGCAAGGCGAGCGTCGGGCTTCTACCTATCGAAAGACCATCCCACGTTCATGACACCCCCGCCCGTCTTGTTGTGGAGCAGGAGGACCGGTGCCATGGCGACGCCGCCCCCCGCCTGCTGTTACGCCGCCATGCCGTTCTTCCTCGCGTACTCGTCGAGGAATGCCATGATCCCATGCCGACGTGGGAAAGCCTCCTGGACTGATTCGGTGGTGACCGCTCCGGTGTCGAGAAGACGGGTGAGCTCGTCCTCCCAGCGCAGCAGGCGGTGGGCGGTCAGGAAGTCGTCGATCTCCTTGAACTTCTTCAGGGCGCCGACGGCGTGACCATTCGCCAGGAACAGGTTGGGAAGAGAGGTGTCCCCATCGTTCGTCTTGATCGTCACCATGGACGCGATGGCGATGACCCGGGCCAGCAGGCTTTCCTCGTCTTGCACTCCACCGCTGCGCGCCGTCCCCATGAACACGTCGGAGACTTCCACGCCGTACGTGCCACTGATCAGCAGTGCGTCGTCGCTGTACTCGATCAGCCGTTCGGCGCGGGTGTACCCCGGGTGGTAAATCATCCGGCGATAGCCCTGCGCGTAGGCGCTCTCAAGCGACGGGAGGAAGGGCAGTTGGCGGATGGGCTCCGGCACGTCCCAATCCTTCGACGGGGTGGAACGGTGACGCGGCATGATCCGGGCCGCAGGCCCGCAGTGTTCAGTCAGTGCCAGCGACGCCGCCACCAGTTCGACGCCCGAGTGATCCTTGATGTCCGCCGACCCGAACAGCAGGAGGCCGTTCGTGCGTCCAGCTAAGGCCTCGCGCAGCGGGTTGAGGAGGGCAGTGGGGAGCGCGTCGGTGGTGGCCGTGGTCGGCACAGGCTCGATCATGGGCCATGGACGGGCGAACGGGGTACGAGCTTCCAGCTCGCCATTGTCGGCCACCACACCAATCAATGCCGTCTCCTCGTCGGTATGGTTGGGGCGTGACGCAACCATCAGCCGGAGATCCTCGTGGAGTGTGTCTGGGGTGGGCGTGTCGAGCAGAACCGCGACGCGATGGCCGGAGGTCTGGGCGTGCAAGCAGGCCGTTTCCAACCGGTCGGCCGCGTCGTTCCACGACTGCTGGTCGAGTTGCAGCGGACCGACCACGAGCAGCGTGCCGCTCGGAACCCGATCTAGCCCTGCGGACCAAAGGCCGTAGTCGCCCAGGTCGATGCTGCCTGCCCACCGGTTTCCGGCGCGTTCGGCGTAGATCAGAGCGCCGTCGGTGGCGTCCTCGTATGCTTCCAGCAGAGCGTCGATCGCGCCCTGCGACGTCGTGACGTACACGCCGGGAACGGGACCCGTCGGCCAAATGTGGGGTGCGCTCCGGGTGACGACAGTGCCGGGGGGCGAGAGCGCTTCAAGGAGTTCCTGCGGCGACAGGTCCACCGCAAAGCGCTTCTTCAGGCGAAAAGCCAGGCGGCTGGTCGAAGTGGCGTCCAGCTCGGTGGCGGCAACCCGACCCGGGAACGCCAACACTTCGGGCCAGCTACGAAGCCCGGGGAGCGCCGCAATGAGATCGAGCGACTGGCTGTGACCGAGGGAAGGATGTGAGGGCTGCAAAAGGCCGCGGACGAGCCCGGCCAGCAGCTTCAACTGCTGAATGTCCATTGCTTTCTCCAGGGCGGCAAATCCGGTGCACGCTTTGCGGGCCGCCCATCGAAAACAACGATTACGGAATGGGGTAGGTGCCTTCAAACTTCGTCTTCGTCATGCCCCGAAGGGCGCGTGCGGCAGGCGACGACAGCCTGCCGCAACTATATCAGGAAAAGGGTCGTTCACCGCGCTGTGGGGAGCCCATCCACTCGGTGGTGTAAAGCGCCGATCAACCGGCGCTCGATCTTCTCGCTCGAGGGCTTGCTTGCGGCCGTCGGCATTCCCTCGTTGCGCGCGGCACGCACACCGCCAAACGGAGGCAAATGACCGTCGGTCATCGCCAATGGCCGTTACTCATTGCGAATTCGGCCAGAAGGCGACGCTCGCAATTAAGTTCTGGAACGTTCATTCAAATGCCCCTCCGCACCATAGAAGCTAACTCTGCTGGCTAGCGTTCCTCGCGATTCGAGGCATTCCTTCGAGCCTTGGCAAGAGATGGCTCTTTCGATCGAGTCACGGCCGTGGGTGAGCCGACGGTGATTCCACCCTATTGATGCATGCATGGCGCCCCGCACGATAATTCGTCGCGATAGGTCGCGCGATGGCCAGTGCATCCTCATCGGCAATCACTCAATTTACCGAATTAAAGGTCTCTTTCGTCGCAACCGTAAAGAATGAAAGGTGGTAGCATCGTCGCTCTATCGTGGCTTGCCATGGGACGCGCGACGAAGACTGCCATCTCCCTGTTGCGCAGGCTACGGACGAGCCGGCCGCCATTCGAGAACAAATAGTCCATAACAACGAAAATGATTCGCACATTACGGTCAACCGGCGGCGGGTTTCAGCGAATTCTTCCCATTGCTCCCACTGCTGTTGAAGGCGCTCATTGGGTCACCGTCTTTATCGCGGAAAATGGAGGTAGGAAAAGCTACCTTCTGCGATGCTTGACGGAAGCTGCCTTAGGCAACTCATTCTATCGCTCACTCGGAAAGCCGCGCGTTAATTTTACCCTTCCCGAAACCAAACCAGCGAGGGTGATTGCGATTTCAGGAACGCCGCTGGACCGGTTCCCACGTGCAGGCACCCGCGACTTAGGGTCCCGCCGAAAGTCGTCTAGCTACAACAACAGCTTTGTATACCTTGGGCAGCGTGCGAGCAATGGCATGTCTGGCTTAGGACAAAGCGAAAGAAGCCTCGTCGGCTCTTTGCTCTCGAACCGTCATTTGTTGAAGGAGCGTAGTGAACTCTTCTCGCAGGTATTTGGACATCTCGGCCTAGAACCGTTTGTTGCAGTATACCTGCGCTCATCGCTCGCCGGAAGGCATACTGAAAAACTGCTCACCGAGGTTCTCTATAGCAAACTAAAAGAAGCCGTCGACACGCAGGGCCCAACACATCGCGAATCGAAGGCCTTGGTGCAGGAGATAGAACACTTCCTCCACGACCGGTCTGTGCGGCAAAAAACTCTTAGTGCCATTGAGCGCCTCTCTCAAGGTCGGCCGGCGCTTACGCTTACACCTCAGCGCAGCACGCCTCTGCAAGGCCTGAGCGTAGCAATGTGGGAGCTGTTGCTTATCGCCGGTGCCGTAGAAATTGTCCGAACTAAGTTTAAGCGCAAAGGCCGTACTGCGTCAGCAATGCTGACAGGGGATGAACTAAGTTCTGGTCAATGGAGTTGGTTGGGCACATTCGGCGCACTGGTCGCGGAATTGCGAGATGATTCGCTGATTCTTGTTGATGAGCCAGAAAATAGCCTGCACCCGAGCTGGCAGCGAGCATTTATGCCCGAGCTTTATGGATGTTTGCGCGCATTTAATAACTGCCAGATTGTGGTAGCCACACACTCCCCCCTGATCGCTTCAGGCGTCTCCCCCGACTGGGGCAACGTCCGCACGCTGAAGCGTGGACGCAGGGCCAACGCCGTGGTGCGCAGCGAAGAGCTTGTGACGCCGTTTGGCTGGCATGCTTCGGACGTGTATGACGAGCTGTTTGAACTGCCTACGACACGATCCGGGAAGTTTCTGGAGGTTGCAAACATGGCTCTGGCAGCCATTAGTGCACGGAAGCCAATTTCGGCCACGGACGTCGCCGAATGGTCTGAGCACCTGCAAAATTCCATGACGCAACTTCCCCCGTTCGATCCATTGCGTCAAGTCTTCGCAGATATCATCAAAACACTCGGCCCACGCCGCGGTCGTCGGCACATTTCCGGAGCAGAGGCGCATTAATGACCTTTTTTGTGAAGCTGCAATGGGAACGACAAGACCGTCCTTTGTTCAGGCGAGTCAGGTCGTGTACCGGAGAATGGTCTACCGCACATGACGCAATCCAGGAGCTTCGTGAGCGCCTACTGGACTTACAGAATTGGCGTTGCGCGTACTGCCAGGTACCGATCGAGGCTGATGCGAACGGACATCGAGAGATCGAGCACATCCTGCCAAAAAGCGCCTCAAAGGATTGCACCAGGGCAGCAGGCATGAGCAATGATCCGAGAAAGCGGCGAAGCACCCTCGGATACTCCGAGTTCACCTATGAGCCTAAGAATTTGGTTGTGATCTGCAAGCAATGCAATACGCTTAAAGGGACTCACGATCCACTGCGCAATCGCTCACAGGCCCGCCCAATCAGCAAATACCCGGGGGCAGGCGGTTTCATCTGGTTTCACCCACACCTCCATCGCTATGACGAGCATATCGAGATCAATAGCAGTTTCGTCTTTTCTGCTATCACCGAGCGAGGTGCCGCAGTCATTGACGCATGTGGTTTGGCAAAAGCCCAGGTTCTTGAGAAGAAATTTTTAGCACGTGCCATGTCGCGTGCGCGACAGATAAATGACGTCAAGAAGTGCATTGAATATCTAGCATCCAGTGTAGAGGCCAAGGCATTCTCTCAAAATGACGCCGAAGCCAGTATCAGTGCGCGATTTGGTTTGGATGCCGCTGACGCCAAAGCACTCTACACACTGGTATCGACTGCCACGAGCATTTCGGAGATGGAGAGCGCGGAGCGGGCCTGTCAGGCTGTAGCACAAAGACGTGGCAGCGCGACCAAGGCTTCGACAAAGGCGAAGAGAGCACGCTAGTTTTGGAAACGCTATTCCAACAAGAGAACTATACTGTGAACACGAACACTGAAACAGATTTCAACTCTATAAAGAGTCAGACCAGGTTGGCGTTGCCGAGTGATAACGGCTATATTTTCCGCCTCGGAGTTGCGCTCTATGGCTTCGCGTCCCTCAGCAGCTTCATGGCTGAGATTGCGTGTCATCTCGACCACGGCCTTAATCGTCAAGAGATAGAATCAGGCACTGGTGGCGAAATACTCAGCTCATTCCGTAAGACGGTTAAAGGAGAAAAGAAAAGGAACTTGAATATTTGGAAAATTGGGAACGTGGCTGCGGACATGTTTGAGACTTTGAATACGCAACGATCCGATTTCGTCCATTCCTACCCTATCACGAACAAGGCGGGGGCGCAGATACTTCACCGTCGAAATGACTCAAAAGAGAAATACTTTGAGGTAACCAATGATTTTCTCGATGACTTCATCTCGCGGCTCCATGACGTGAGCAGTAAGCTTTACGAGATTCGTTCAATTGTGAGCCAGATCTAGGAGTCCTCCCTACCCCACATTCCGGCATCACCTACAAGGCGATTGAATGTCCGGTTTTTGATCGGCAAGGGCCGCTTAGGGTCGATCAGCGCCCCCCTGGCAAAGGGGTGTGCACGCACCTGCCCCCCTCCAACTGGACGGAGATCAAGGTGGATACGCGTAAGGAGCTCCCTACCTCCCGCGTGCCGTAGAACAAAGGCAAGCTGACCGGACAAAGGCCCCAATTGAAGCTTGCGGAAATCTGGGCGATTCGAACAATGCTGCAGATGGCTGAACTGGCTATGTTCAATCTTGCGATTGATATCAAGCTTCGGGCATGCGACCTGACTCGGTTGCTCGTCCACGATATCTGCCAAGGCAGCCACGTCGGATCGCGAGCACTCGTCATGCAGAAGACGACGCAACGCCCGGTTCAATTCGAGATAACGTAGCAAACTCGTCAGAGCATCGAACCTTGGATCAAAGCCCGCCGATTGAGACACACCGACTATCAAAACGGCTGCATGTGTCGGCGCATATTTCAACGCGACAATATGCCCGGCTGGTCCAACGATGGATTGGCTCTATCGGGCTTGATGATACGGCGTACGGTACGCATGCCATGCGCCGCACGAAAGCCTCATTGATTTACCAGCGAACGAAAAGCCTTCGCGCCGTGCAGTTGCTACTCGGACATTCCAAGCTCGAAATCACCGTGAAATACCTCGGCATTGAGGTCGACTACGCCCTTGAGATGGCGGAGCAAACTGAAGTATGAAGTCGAAGCTGGCCGGCGAGCGGTTGCTTGCCGGTCAGGAGCCGACGGTAGCTAGCCAGCAGGTGGGGGGCCGCGTCCTATCTCAAAGCCGCCCCTCGTTCCCTTCGCCCGATTCTGGCTTGGCCGAAAGGGCTGGGAATAGCTCCAGACATGCCAGCACTTTGGGGAGCAAAATAAGCTGGGCCATTCTTTCTATCGGTGCTTCAATTTCGCGGACGGCAAACCACCGGCGCAGCCACCGTACTGCAGCCGGATTTCCTGACCGCATTTCCGCCGACCTGGCGCGCTTCGACCGGTGCGCCGGAGACTTGGATCACCAGTACAAGCACGAGCCCGACCCGGCTCACGCGAAATCGCCAGCTTCCAGGACAGGAAGCAGGAGGCCGACGAACGTCTCCATCAGATGATCGCTGATAACCAGGGTCCCCGAGGCCGACAGCTCGCCGCCCTCGCCCTTCCCGTCGTGGACGAACTGGAAGCAGACCCGCTCGATCACCGGCGCAAATTTCGGGAAGGCAGCGCGTAGGTCATCACTCGCGTTGCCCTGCGACTGAAGTTCCAACCGGACGCTGGCATGGCCGCCGAGCAGCGCGCCGGCCGCTTTCACCTTGCGCACCACCAGATGGCCAATGGGCGGGGCGGCACGCAGGACGTCCAGCAGCGCCAGCACATCGAAGCGCACGGCCTCGACCGACATGCCGAATTCGACGGCGTCCGACAACACGGTCACGAACGACCGGACGGACCGGGGGGGATCGATCAGCACGATGAGGTAGCGCCCACCGCTGACCGCCAGCAAATAGAACCGGAAGATGGTGTAGCGTACGGACTCGACGTGCCGGATTTCACCAAACGGATCCTCGATCGTCTCGCGCTGGACAAAACGCTCGATGAAACGAGCCTCGATCCGCTTGTTGCGGACCTCCAGCAGCTCGAAACCGAGACCACCGTCGAGCGTGAAGGCGGACTTTGCCAGGCGCGCCGCGAGCGCCCGCATCCCGAGGCCGAGATGCATCTCAATCCATTTCGTCTTCGCCATTGCCATGTCGCTGTGCGCCTTACAGCATCTTTACTACCGCCCGGGCCGCCGCTTCGATGCGCCGTCCAAGCGTGGTGTCCTCGCCATCCGTCAGCCCCGTACGGGATTTGTTGAAACTCGAGTCCTCCTGCATTTTGTAGAACCCGCGGGGCAAGTACGAGAATTTGGTACAGGTCTCCGGCTCGGAGAACTGCGCCTCGAACTCATAGAGATCCGGCTCCATCGCGTTGTCGTTCACGGATTGCCACACGATCTTCCACAGATAAAAGCCTTTGGCGAAAAGAACCCGCAACTCGTCGGATTGCAGGACGCCTTCCCCCTTGAGCGATGCCTTGGAAATATGCACGCCAATGTCGGTGGCGGGATCCGGTTCCTCGTCCTGGCCGTCCGCATTCAACTTCGGCTTGTAGACATAGGCGTCCGTGACATCGCGAAACTTGAAGCCCTTCACGTGCTTGATGAGCTCTGTAAAGAACTGCGAGCGTTTGGCAGGATCGTGGACGTGTTCGAGGGACACTTCGTCGATGTCGAGCGTGTCGTCGATTTCCTTGGCCACATCCGCAATCAGGGTGCGCGTCCACTCGTCGACGTGATCATTATGCGGGCCACTGATGGCAATGTCCGGGCCGGATGCCTCGACCGTAAGGGTCGCTTCCTTGGCAACCACCTGGCGGAATTCCGTGTGGTTGAACTGGGTGACCAGGTATTTCACCACGACGTCAAAACTGCCGTTCTCCCGCACCCGGACGTTCGCGACATCGCCGCCGGCGCGGATGGCGTCGCACAGCTTGTGCGCCGCCGCTTCGAACTGGCCGAGTTCCACCGATTTCGACACCACCCGCAGCGAGGACATCCGCTCACGACGCACGGGCGAGCCGAACAGCTTGGCCAGCGTCTGATAGTCCTGATAGTCATGCGCCAGGCGCGAATAGTAGTCGGCGAGATTACGGCGCGGGGTCCCTTTTGAGACGATGATCCCCCGGCTGATGAACAGCTCACGCAGGTGCTGATTCGTGACAGCCGGCAGGTTCAAGGCATCGAAGATCGCCTTGTCTCCAGCACTATAGATGGCCATTTACTTACCCTTTTTTTCCCAGCCCAGTTCCGTCTTCGAAAAGGTTTTCTTCTCGATCTCAATAATCTCGAGCTGGATCGCTTCCAGCATCTCTCGCTTGGCCGCATCGAAGCCCCAGTCCTGCAGATAAGCTTCGATCGCGCGCTGAAAGTGACTGCGGATGTTGTTGTGTGGCTGATGATGCGCCACGCGGATGCGCAGTGATTGTCCGGCCTGGGGAATCTGGCAGGTCGCCAGGCAGTCGAACAGATAGACGAATTCCACATGACTGTTGCCCGGCCGGTTGTAGTAAATCACGTAGCCCGGGCCGTGGCGCTCGACGTTCGCCTTGGTCTTTTCATCGTACTTCGTCACCGCATCATGGAAGATGATGAGGAACGGGCCGGCAATCTGCTCGATAGTGGCCGGCGCCTCGTCCGAGCGCACCAACACCCGATGCCGGCGCAGCTCGGGATAGTAGAACTGGTACGTGGTTTCCGGGAAGCTGCCTTCCCGGTGCAGGCGATTGGCATCCGAGATGATCGTGGTCATGTAGTTAATCATCAACGGGTCAATCACATGCAGCAGCATGTTCGGTTCGAGCGGCAGGTTTTCGGTGCGGATCCCTCGCTCGCCGTGCTCAAAGCGACCGGACTTCTTCGGATTGAAAATGTCGTAGAAATGCTTGTCATACTCCGCGTCGTGGTTGTAGACAAACAAGGCGCCGCGGATTTCGCTGTCACCCTCTTCTAGGTTATAGCGGCTGTCCCACTCCTCACTGGATCGCGCACAGTCGATGGTCTGCGCCAACGATTTCAACGCGGCACGTACCGGCGAGGCCGAAATACTGCTTTTCGAATAGCTTTTCAGATCCATGTTCATAAGGATCCGGCGGTTCAGATAGGGATCCACATAACCGAACACGACATCCACCGGATGGGTATGTTCCGCCTTCTCCTTCCCGGAGTGCTTGGTGGCCTTCACGCAAGTGAAATTCTGGTCGAGCAAATCGACCCGCTTCCATCGGAACCACGCGAAAATATCCTGCGAAATGCGATTCGCCATCTCCGCTGTGGGTGCTGTTTCGCCACCACTCATCTCGTCTCCAATGCCCTGCAACCTGAAACGAAAAATTATCAACCATCCGCCCCGCCTGGGCATCCCCTACCTCTGCAGGGCATCGGCCCCGCCACAGACTGCCTTCGACCAGCACCACCGCCCTACCATCGCCCCACAAAAGCATCCAACCCCGCACAAAATGCACGCCCGCACCGACATTTGAATTGAACGCGCGCGCCGACCTTTCAAAACCCGCTGGACAAACGCCGCATTAGGAAACCTTGAGAATCGTGGCGGTATGCCCCGCCGGCAGTAGACGGTGCCTCATGGCGATTCCCCTCGCGATTGGGATCGCAAAGGGCCCGGGCTGAGCGCTAGCATTGCCAAATACCGGGTGGTTCGCCAAGCATCTAGGATGCCGGGCGAGCGCCCCTCAAGACCACGTATATGTATAAGAAGAACCATTCTCGCCATGAAATCCCAACCGTCATGGAGACGGACGCCGGCGGGCGCATAAGGAATCCGCATCAGATCACGATCGACCAGCATGTCATTCCCAAGGCCCATCTTAGGGAATGGTTGTGGACCGATGGCCGCCTGCAGGTCGGAGACAAAGAGTTCCCCGATCGAGAACTTTCCCCTGCGCTGGCCGACGCCTTCGTCGTCAAACGGCTGTGGGATCAGGCAGCCGAAAGCGGCATGCTGAAGTCCAACGAGGACAACTATCAGCGCCAGGTCGCGCTAATCGAACAATCGCGCCCGTTCTCCGCGCACGACCATATTTCGGCCTGCTTCGTCCTGCTGTGCGTCCGGGCATCGGTCGCGTTACGCCCACGTCCAGACGGCGAGTCGATCATGGGCCTGTCCTCGCCGCCCCCCGCCAAGGCAAAGCTGGAGAAAATGGAAAAGGCGAATGCCGGATCCACGGTCAAAATCGTTTACGCCGGCGGCGAGGGGTCGCAGAGCGTGTCGCGAGCTGTCGTGTCGATGGCAATGGACATGGAGTTCCGCAGACGCATCCTGCGGTTTGGCACGCGACGCTGGTTGGCACACTCTCTCGATAATGGTGTCGTGCTGCCAGACTCGATGGTCTAGCTGGCCGACCAAGGCTTGGCAATGCTGCCCGCCACGCCGACCGTCGTGCTGCTCGAAGAGTCCACCCGCGACCGCCTGCAAGCCGCTGGCCATCTCGGGGCCGAGGCAATCAACGACTATCTTCGACGAGCAGCGCAGCGCTACTATGTGCTGCCGCCCCAAGAAGCGCCGTCACGGGTCGAACCCTCTTGCTCCGCGGCATAGCATCGCACAAGCGGATTTCCCCATGCCACCGACCGCCCACGACCACACCGCCCGAGATGACTTTGACTTCTGAATAGCTGCGCGAACTGAAGGCTTTGGCGACACCGGCATAGGAAACTGATCTGCCGAGGCATCGAATGGGCTACAAACGACCCACTAGCGGCCAGGCCTTTAACTGATTCCAATAGCCGCATTGGCACTGGAAACAGTCATCCAACTTACCGCTGTCGAAAGACGGAGATGGGTCGTTCTGCGACCCTCAGTCCCCACAGATCGGCAATGAACTTCCTTTCTCGGGAAAGTAGCCAGGGCAACAGGAGATAGGCGGCCTCTCCCACCTGGCGCCCACCAGCAAATGTGGCTGTTACAGCGATCTTCCCTATGAGCGCTCGCCTGTTATCGTTCCGACTGGATAGCGCCTCGGCCCCCCACCTCGCCAGCAAGCCGCCCGTCGGCGCCTGCCCAAATATCAAATCGCCCAGGATGGGGCGGCAGCCGATTGCACGGCTGCGCACCCGCCCAACGTCAGTCAGCCTGCAATGCCTGGCCATGCAGCAAGGCCAGTTCACTCAACACCTGCGTTTCGTGCGCCAGCCAGGCCGCGAGGGAAAGCAAGCTCTCCCAGGTCCCCTGCTCCAGATCCACCGGTTCCAAACTTGACGCCCCATGATCGCTGGCGACAAGCAAAAGCCCATGAAGCTGCGCCGCCCGTTGCACAGCAAGACTCAGCGGATTCTCCCCTGGACTATGGGCGGTCACCAGCATGTCGACACCATTGTGTTCCGCCGTAATACCGTGATGACTATGGCTATACATGGCGCACCTCCGCATACGCGGACCGCGCGCGCTGCTGCATTGTGCAGGTACTGGAGATTGCCAATCGCCCAGAATGGGCAAGTAAGAACTGAAGCATGGGAGTGCCCCCTAACCATACAGGTTCAGTCCCGCTCCCCAGGTATTGATAGGGGTGGGCGGGCGCAAGGC
>NZ_JBYSZI010000078.1:0-23947 GCF_058787075.1 Cupriavidus sp. FW305-46 | reverse complement strand
GCGCTGATGGCTTCACGAGTGGGGCAGGCAAGGAGCCTACCGTCATCGTAGATCATCGGTCTGGCTGGCGCAGATAAGTGGCAAATGAGGCGCCTGCAAGTCGCTTCGCGCTGGTCCGCTACCCCGCGATCAGCTTGAGCCCGGCGGGCAGCGCCTCCCCAAACACCCGCCCCTCGTCCGCGGTATTGAGTTCCACCACTTCGCGCACCATGGCAATCCAGCTTGGCGGCGCGTTGGCGGCTTCCAGCCGGCGCACCACGGTTGCCCGGATCTCGTCGGGCAGGTCCCGGCTGCGATCGCCGGTCATGCGCGCGATCTGCACGGCGGCGAACGCTGCCGGCTCGACCTTTTTCCAGTCGAGGGCCAGGATCGCGTCCAGCCATTGGGCGGCGGTCCCGGCCGGCACCACGCTGTGCGCGCTGCCGTAGAACGGCCGGCGCGCGCCGATGCGGCCCACGGCCCACCAGCCCTGGCTGTTTTCGGATGGCTTGCGCAGCCGGGCCAGCAGCCAATCGGCCAGTTCGATCTTGGCGTCGGCGGGAATGCGCTCGAGCGAGCCGGCAAGGCGCACCATATCGGCATAGCCGCCCCTGGCGGGCCCGGCGGGCTTCTTGTAGCGGGTGCTGCCGGGTGGCTGCAGGTAGAAGGCCATGTCTTCCAGCAGGCGCAGTTGCGCGCTTTCGTCCAGCCCGCCTGCCGCGCGCCGCCACAGCGTCCACCACTCGGACCAGTTCTGGCTTTCGTTGACGTACTGGATGCCCTGGTCGTACTGCGACCAGAGTTGCTCGACGCGCCATTCGTCGAGCGGATAGCCGAATCCCGGGCGCACGCAATAGCCGGCCAGGTTCAGCCACAGGCGTTCATGGTCGGCAGTGCGCCGCCTGCGCCGGGCGCGTTCCCAGAAGGCGCCGAACAGCTCGCGCAGCACGGCGCTGTCCCATTGCTCGCGCGCACCCAGCAACTGTTCCAGCTGCGCACGCAGCCGCTTGACCTCCTTGGGGCCGACGTCCTGCGAGCGCGCGCCAAAGGTGCGGTCGATCGCCTCCAGGGCCTGGGGCAGGGACGGGTGTGCCGTATCGGGCGCCGGTGCCGCCTGGGTGTCATTGCCACGCAACTGGAACTCAAGGCGCCATCGCTGCGAGGCATCCGCAATGTCGATGCAGTGGACCTCGAGCGTGCCGACCTCGGTCAGCGAGGCGGTGATCTGCACCGGCGTTTCCCGCGGGCCGCTGGCGCCGCGCGGCGGCACGACGGTGGCGATCGGCGGCAGGCGGATGAAGTCGCCCGCCGACAGGTCGGTCAGCTGACCGGGCTGATAGGCCGTGTCGGCGACGGAGGACGCCAGGTGGAATTGCACCGGATGGCCGAGCCGCAAGGCGAAGGTGTGGTCGCTGAGGTGGATTTCGTGGCCTTCCTCAGTGCCGCGCGGCAGCAGGCAGATCCCTTGCTGCCCCGACGCGCCATCATCGAGAACCAGAAAGTAGCTGCGCGGCGAGCCGCCGCCGATGCGCGGGGCCTGCCCGGCACGGGCCCGGGCATACGCGACCGCGCCCCGGGCCACGGCAACGTCGGGATTGTCGTTGTGCAGGACCTGCAGCGGCGCGCCGCGCCACGTGCCCAGCGTGTCGGCGATGCGGCCGGCCAGCGCCTGCGCCCGGAATACGCCGCCATTGAGGAGCAGGGTGTCGGGCATCGGCAAGGCATCGGCCGGCGCCTGTGGTGCGTCCAGTGCCGCCCGCGACTGCGCCGCGTGCTGGCTCAGGAACGCCGCAACGTGCCGGGTAACGGCGGGGTCGGACGCATATGGCAGGCCGAACTCGACAATCGCGCCCCGTGCGCGCCCCGGCCTTTCACTGGCCGGCACCTTGGGGAAGAAGCCGTCGACGATCAGCTGTTCGACCTCCTGCCGCCTCACTTCCACCGAGCGTGCGCCGCCGACCAGCCTGGCGCCCGCGCCCAGCAGCGTCACCGTGACCGAGTCCGGCGCCTGCGCGCCGAGCAGCTGCTCCTTGGCGGCACGGCAGCGCGCGACCAGTTGCGACAGGCCGGCCGCCGACAGCCGCGGCTGCGCGGGCGCGCCGGCCCCGAGGCGCGCCTCGACCAGGTGCGCCAGGCCAAGATCCATGTTGTCGCCGCCGAGCATCAGGTGGTTGCCCACGCCGATGCGGGTCAGCTGCGGCTGTCCGTCCTGCATCTCCACCCGGATCAGGGTGAGGTCGGTGGTGCCGCCGCCCACGTCGCAGATCAGCACCAGGCGGGTTTGCGCCAGGTCGGTGTCCAGGCTCTGGCGATGATGGAACAGCCAGTCGTAGAGCGCGGCTTGCGGCTCCTCGAGCAGGCGCAGCGCGGGCAGACCGGCCAGGCGCGCCGCCTCAAGCGTCAGCGCGCGCGCGCCTTCGTCGAACGAGGCGGGCACGGTGAGGACCACGTCCTGGTCCTCGAGCCGCGCATCGGGAAAGCGGTGGTTCCACGCCGCGCACGCATAGCCCAGGTAGCTGGCGCTGGCGACCACCGGCGAGATCTTGTCGAGATCGTCGTCGCCGCCCCATGGCAGGATGGCCGCAGTGCGGTCGACCGATGCATGCGACAGCCAGCTCTTTGCGCTGGCTACGAGCCTGCCGGGCACCTGCGCGCCGAGCGTGGCCGCCAGGCGGCCGAACACGGTCCGGCGCGCGGCGGCGCTGGCGGCGGATTGCCAGGGCAGCTGCAGGTCGTCGCCGCTGAGCTCGCCCGGTGCCGCGTGGTAGCGCACCGAGGGCAGCAGGGGACGGGCCGCGACCTCGCCCGGGCTGACCAGCTGGTCGATATCGAAGACGCGGATCTCGTCGGACCCGGCCTTCGCGTAGGCGACGACGGTGTTGCTGGTGCCGAGGTCGATGCCGACGACGTATTGCTTCGTCGCCGGCCCGGCCGCTTGCTCAGGCATCGGCGCTGCCGCGCACGTCGAACTCGACCTTCCAGCGCTCAGCGCTGCCGCCGGGCACGGCTTCGAGTTCCAGGGTGCCGGCCTCGGTCACCCGCGCATGCAGCCTGACCGGTACCACTTCGCCCGCGGTGCGGCCTTCGGCCGGCAGGGTCGCCTGGATTTCTTCCAGCTCCTGCAGTTCCTCCGGCCCCCAGTAGTCCAGCAGGGTGCCGACCTGGTCCTGGCGGCGCACCGACGAGCCAAAGAAGCGGAAGTGCACGGGTTCGCCCACCACCAGGCCGAATTCCTGCGGCGGCAGTGCGGCCTCGGTGCCTTCCTCCATGCCGAACGGTGCCACGCACAGGGCCTGGATCGGCGGTTCGAAGCCAGGCACGGCGGGCATCGACGATTCCACGGCGATATAGTAGGCGCGCGCGGTGCCGCCACGAATCCGCACCCCCTTGCCGCGCCGCACGTAGCCGTAGTAAGCGGCGCCGCGTGCCACGGCCAGGTCCAGCTCGGCGCCGTCAAGCAGGCGGGCAGGGGCCGCGCCTTCCGCGGCGAGCCAGCCGTTCAGCGTCTGCAGGATGCGGTCCGCCAGCAGGCCGGACTTGAACACGCCGCCATTGAACAGGACGGCGGTCGGGTGGAGCAAGGTCGCGCCTTCCGGCTGTGCGCCCTGCAAGCCTTCGATTTCGGCCAGCGCCGCCACCTGCCGGCCCAGGAACGCGGCCAGGTGCCGCGTGATGGCAGCATCCTGCGCATAGGGCAGGCCAAGCTGCGTCAGGCCGGCGCGTGCCCGGCTCACCGGGCGGGCCGAGGCCTCGACTTGCGGGAAGAAGCCTTCCAGGATGGTCTGGGTCAGCTCGGCGCGGGTCAGGTCCGTGCGGATCGAGCCGCCGATCAGCTTGGAGCCGCGGCTGGGCACGACCAGCGGCACGGTATCGGTATCCGGGTCGGTCAGCAGCGTTTCCTTGGCCGCGCGGCAGGCATAGGTCAGCGCGCGCAGTTGCCACGGATCCGCCTGGGTGCCCTGGGCCGCCAGCTTGCGCGCCACCACGTGGGCCAGCGCCAGGTCCATGTTGTCGCCGCCGAGCAGGATATGGTCGCCGACCGCGATACGGTGCAGCTCAAGGTTGCCGTCGCGCTCGATCACGGCGATCAGCGAAAGGTCGGTGGTGCCGCCACCCACATCGACGACGAGGATGATGTCCCCGACCTTGACCTGCTTGCGCCATTGGCCGGCGCTTTTCTGGATCCAGCTATAGAGCGCGGCCTGGGGTTCCTCGAGCAGGGTCATGCGGGCATAGCCGGCCGCGGCGGCCGCCTCGGCCGTCAGTTCCCGTGCGGCTGGGTCGAACGATGCGGGAATCGTCACGGTGACGTCCTGCTCGCCAAACGGCGCTTCGGGGTGGGCCTGGTCCCAGGCTTCACGCAGATGCGCGAGATAGCGCACGGAAGCCTCCAGCGGCGACACGCGCGTCACCTCGGGCGGTGCGTCGTTGGGCAGGACCGGCGCGCGGCGGTCGATGCCGGGATGGCACAGCCAGCTCTTCGCGCTCGACACCAGGCGGATCGGCGTGGCCGCGCCGCGGCTGCGCGCCAGTTCGCCCACGGCGAAGTCGCGCGCGGCGTTCCACGGCAGCGCCAGGTCGCCCGGGGCGAGTTCGCTGGCGTGCGGCAGGTACAGGAAGGAGGGCAGCAGGTCCAGGTCTTCGACGGCCCCCGGCGCGGTCAGCTGCGTGATGGGCAGGACGCGCTGGCTGGTCTTCTCGCCATCGCTGGCGGCCAGGTCGACGTAGGAGACCGCGCTATGGGTGGTGCCCAGGTCGATGCCGATGGCATAGCGTGCTTCGCTCATCAAAGCTCCACCTCGGCGGGGGCAATCACGGTGGCGTCATGGCGTTCGGCCACGCGCGGCAGGCGGACTTCCTCGACCTTCCAGCCGCGGTGGCTGATGCTGCCATGGAACGGCGCGCTGCCTACCACGTTGCCGGTCAGGCGGATGGCGGTGGCATCGAAGCCGTCGGCCAGCGTGACGCGGCTGCCCTCGGCTTCCTCGCGCACCGGCCGGATGGTGAAGTGCTCGCGCAGCACGCCGCGGCAGCCATCGTGCACCAGGCGCGCGGCGGCGCCAATCTCCGTGTCGGAATAGCGCGCGATATCTTCCTCGACGAAGTCGATGAAGCGTGCATCGCGCTGGAGCAGTCCGAGCAACTGCAGCGCCGCCACCGGGCTGGCTTCCTTCAGCACGGGTGCGGCAGCCTCCGCCACCGGGGCGGGAGCAGGTGCCGATACAGGCGCGGGCGCCGGCGCCGCGGCGAATCCCTCGCCGTCACGCAGGCGCCTGACGCCGGCCGCGAGTTCGCGGTTGCCAAGGATGGCGAAGAAGGTGCCCATGGCAAGCGAGACCCTGCCGAAGAAAGATAGGTTCGAGTCAGTCATCCGAAAGCTCCTGTCTGCTCTGTGTCAGTCGGCCAAGCGGCTGTTGCCGGCGAGTATCAGGCGTCGCGCAGATAGGTGATCAGCTGGTCTGCACGGCTGGGATGCCTCAGCTTCTTCATCGCCTTGCTTTCAATCTGGCGGATCCGCTCGCGCGTGACATCGAACTGCTTGCCGACTTCTTCCAGCGTGTAGTCGGTGGACATATCGATGCCAAAGCGCATCCGCAGCACCTTGGCTTCACGCGGCGTGAGCTCGTCGAGCATCTCGCGCACGACGGCACGCAGGCCCGCCTGCAATGCGGCGTCGGCGGGCGTGGCCGTGTCCGAGTCGGCAATCATGTCGCCCAGGCTGGTATCGCCATCCTCGCCGACCGGGGTTTCCATCGAGACCGGCTCTTTCGCGATCTTCATGATCGAGCGAACCTTGTCTTCGGTCATGTCCAGGCGCTCGGCCAGCACCGCCGGATCGGGTTCCTTGCCGGTCTGCTGCATGATCTCGCGCGACAGGCGATTGAGCTTGTTGATCTGCTCGATCATGTGCACCGGGACGCGGATGGTGCGGGCCTGGTCGGCAATCGCCCGCGTCACGGCCTGGCGCACCCACCACGTCGCGTAGGTGGAGAATTTCCAGCCGCGGCGGTATTCGAACTTGTCGACCGCCTTCATCAGGCCGATGTTGCCTTCCTGGATCAGATCCAGGAACAGCATCCCGCGGTTGGTGTACTTCTTGGCAATCGAGATCACCAGCCGCAGGTTGGCCTGCGTCATCTCGTGCTTGGCCTGCCGCATCTGCCGCTCGGCTGCCAGCATCTTGCGGTTGACGCCCTTCAGGTCGGGCAGCGACAGCGCCGCCCGGGCTTGGATGTCGATCAGCTTCTGCTGGTGCGCCTCGAGGTCCGGCAGGGCCCGCGCGACCGCCGCGCTGTACGGACGGGACTGGGCGACCAGCTCCTGCCCCCAGGCCAGGTTGGTTTCATTGCCGGGGAAGCGGGCGATGACCTCCTCGCGCTCCATCCCGCAGCGCTCGACCAGCAGCTGGACCACCTGGCGCTCGACCGTGCGCACCTCGTCGACCATGGCCTGGACGTTGGCGCACAGGCGCTCGATGGTTTTTGCGGTAAAGCGGATCGTGCGCAGTTCTTCGCGCACCGCATCCCTTGCGGCCAGGAAGGCTGCCGAGCCCGCGCCATTTGCGGCGCTTTCCTGGCACATCAGCTCGAATTGCGCGGTGACGCGCGCGAACCGCTTCAGGCATTCCTCACGCAGCTGGGCCAGGGCCTTTTCATTGCTTTGCTGGGTCGAGCCTTCGTCGTCGGAGTCTTCGGAGTCGTCATCGGCCTCGTCGGCACTATCGACGCTGTCGTCGGTCTCGTCAGCTGCCGCCGCCACGGCTGCTTCGGCAATACTCTCGTCGCTCAGGCCATCGACCAGGTCGTCGATGCTGATTTCATTGCTGGCGACCTTGCCCGACAGCTCGAGAATCGCGGCGATGGTGAACGGGCAGGCCGAGATGGCATGCACCATATTGTTCAGGCCTTCCTCGATGCGCTTGGCGATCTCGACTTCCTGCTTGCGCGTGAGCAGCGTTGCCGAGCTCATTTCGCGCATGTACATGCGCACCGGGTCGGTGGTCCGGCCGAACTCGGAGTCCACGGTCGCAAGCGCTACCTCGGCCTCTTCATCGGCCTGGTCGTCCGAGGCCACCACCGGGCCATCGCTGAGGAGCAGCGTCTCGGCATCCGGCGTCTGCTCATAGATCTTCACGCCCATCTCGGCGAACGTGCTGACGATGCTTTCCATCGCCGCCGTGTCAGTGAAGTTCTCCGGCAGGTGGTCGCTGATATCCGCGTGGGTCAGGTAGCCGCGCTGCCTGCCCAGCTGGATCAGCGCACGCAATTGCTGGCTACGCGCGGCGGCTTCCGTCGATGGATCAGGCTGCGCCGTCGACCCTGCGCTGGTCTGGCCAGGGTCCTTGATTGCGCCTGCTTCTCGTGTTTTAGCTGCCGTTCGTTGTACGCCGCTTGTCATTTACTACTGTTTCCTTCGTGAATCGCGTTTCGACAGCAGCGCGCACGCTGTGCGTGCGCTATCGGGCCTGCTGTCAAGGCTCGTGAGGTACCGGTGCGGCGCGGGCCGATATCGGACGCCGTGACCATTGGAATCGGGGAGGACGCGTATTCTACAGCCATTGCTGCTTCGCAGCGTCAACTCGCCGTATCCCAGTGGAGCCGGCGCACAGTTGAGGGTAGCCGGTGCGCCACAGCCTGCGCGTGCTTTGCGTTCGCGCGTTGTCGTCCTACAACTGGAAGTGTGGGCCGGAAGCCACCGGGCCGCACCGGTCAAGGAGGAAGCATCATGTGCCGCTGGCTGGCTTACTCGGGCAAATCCGTTCCGTTGGAAACGGTGCTGTTCCAGCCGGAACACTCGCTGATCGACCAGAGCCTGAATTCGCGGCTGGGTCATACCACGACCAATGGCGACGGGTTCGGCGTCGGGTGGTATGGACGTCACTCGGAGGTGCCGTTCCGCTACCGCTGCCTGCACCCGGCATGGAGCGACACCAACTTGCGCGAGACGGCGCGGGCGGTGAGAGCGCCACTTTTCGTTGCCCATGTGCGCGCAGCCACCGGCACCCCGACGCAGGAGACCAACTGCCATCCGTTCCGCTTCGGCCGCTGGCTGTTCGTCCACAACGGCCTGATCCGCGAATTCCCGCTGTTGCGGCGCGACCTGATGATGGCCGTGGCGCCGCACCTGTTCCGCTGGATCGAGGGATCGACCGATTCCGAGGTGATGTTCTTCCTGGCCCTGAGTTTCGGCCTGGAGCGCGACCCGGGCGGCGCGCTGGAGCAGATGGCCGGGCTGATCGAGGACGTGGGCCACCGCTACGACGTGCAGTTTCCGCTCAACATGACCGTCTGCGTGACCGACGGCCAGCAGATCGTGGCGGTGCGCTATTCGAGCGAGACGGACTCGCGCTCGCTGTTCCACAGCACCTCGTTCCGGCAATTGCGCGCGCTTTACCCGGACGATCCGCGCATCATCGCCGCCGGCGACAATGCCTTCCTGGTGCTGTCCGAGCCGCTGATCGAGGTGCAGGGGGTGTGGGAGGAAATTCCAGAGGCGACCACCCTGGTGGCCCGCGGTGGCGAGATCGCGCGCAGCTGCTTCGTGCCGCGGCTGCCTTCCCAGCCGGCCTGAGGGCGTAAAGGAGCAAGGGAACGTGGCAGGATCCAGCTCCGGCGGAACAAGTCCTTACTCGTGACCCTTCACGGCTTTCTTGGTCGCGCGATAGCCCTGTTTGGTGGTATCGGCAATCGCATGGCCGGCCGCCTTTGCGCCGCGGCCAATGGCATGCGCGCCGTCGCGCACCGCATGCCCGGCCTGCTTGCCAGCCGACTTGACGCCGTTCTTGAGCCCGCGCGCGTCCTCGGCCACGCCCGCATGCGCCATCGGGGTGGCCAGGGTCACCAATACGAATGCAATGACCGAGGCTCTTGCCTTCATCGCGACAACCTCTTCGATTCTGACTGAACCGGGGTCGGGGCCTGGAAGTGATCCCGACGTGGTTCCCATGACTACATTCTAGCCGTGCCCGCGCCTGTCCCCGGAGCGCTGCCCGCCGGGCCGCGCCGGCCTGGGCAATCAGTTCCGGTCCGCGATGGACAGCCCGACCGGCGGCGCCGGCAGCCCGCTCATTTCGTCGTAGCGGGCCGATGCCGAGCGCCTGTGATCGATCAGCAGGACCGCGCCCATGCCAATCACGGCCGGAATGGCGATCGCGATGAAGTTCTGCTGCAGCGGGAGTTCCATGGCGACGAGCACCCCGATGACGATTGGCGCGAGGATGGCCCCGCTGCGGCCGATGCCCAGTGCCCAGCCAAGGCCGGTGGAACGGATGGCGGTCGGGTAGAACTGCCCGGTGTAGGCATTGGCCACGATCTGCGTGCCGATCGTCGACGCACCGGCCAGGCCCACCACCACGAACAGCAGTTCAGTCGGCATCCTGAATCCGAGCAGCGTGATCGAGACCGCGGCCAGCGCGTACATGGCGGCGAGCACGTACTTGATGTGGTATCGGTCGGCAAGCCAGCCGCCGCCCACGGCGCCGATCATCGCGCCGAGGTTGAGGACCAGCACGAACGTCAGCGCGGAACCCAGGCTGTAGCCGGCGCCCGCCATCAGCCTGGTCAGCCATGAACTGAGCGCGTACACCATGAACAGGCACATGAAGAATGCGATCCAGAACATGATGGTGCTGAAGCCACGGCCCTCGTGGAACAGGTGCCGGATCGGCGCGCTGGCGGCCTTGTCCTGCGCCGGCACGGCGAAGCGGTCGGTGGCCGACCACCGTTGCTCCGGCGCTAGCCTGGAGACGATGCGCCGCAACGCTTCGTGGTCGCCCCTGGCCAGCAGGAACGGCATCGACTCGGGCAGCGACCTGAGAATGACAGGAATGAGGAGCACGGGCAGGCCGGCCGCCAGGAAGACCGACTGCCAGCCGTAGGCCTCGATCAGGCTCTTGCCGAGCAGCGCCGCCAGGACCCCGCCCACGGCATAGCCGCTGAACATCACGGTGACCAGGGTCGCCCGGATTTTCTTCGGCGCGTACTCGGTCATTTGCGCGACCACATTCGGCATCACGCCGCCGATGCCGAGCCCCGCCAGGAAGCGGGCCATGCTGAACAGCAGCGGGTCCTTGACCAGCCCGGCCGCGGCGGTGAAGACGCTGAACAGGGCGACGCAGATCGCGATCGTCCAGCGGCGGCCGATCCTGTCGGCCATGGTGCCGAGGAAGATCGCGCCGAACACCATGCCGAACAGCGCGGAGCTGACCATGAGCCCCGCCTGGGTCGGGGCGACGCCGAGGTCCTTCATGATCGAAGGCAGCGCGATGCCCACGACCGCGAGGTCATAGCCGTCGAAGATGACGATGAGTGCGCACCAGAACAGCACGAGCGCATGGAAGCGGTTGAAGCGGGCCGTGTCGGCCAGCTTGTGGATGTCGATTTGCTGCATGGGGGCTTGTCTCCGGTCGGTCTGTTCTTATGGTTGGGCTTACTGCCTGGACATCGGCACGTTCGGGTCAGCCAGGCGGCTGGCATCGACCGGCTTGCACTGCTCGATGTGGCGGCGCGCGAAGCGCAGGTCGCGCGCGGCGTTGGACCCTAGCGCGGCCTTGACCACATCGCCGTCGAGGTAGAACAGCACGAAGCTGTCCGTGCCGGGCGTGCCGCGTGCCACCACGCGGTGCGAGGGAAGGGGGATGCCATGGATCTGCAGGTTCATGCCGTACTGGTCTGACCAGAACCAAGGCAGCGGCTGATAGTCGACCGCGAGACCGAGCGCCGCGCGCGCGGCGGCAATGCCCTGTTCCTGGGCGTTCTGCCAGGATTCCAGCCGCAGGCGCCGGCCGGCCCACGGGTTGGTCGTGACCGCGACGTCGCCCGCGGCGAAGATGTCGGGGTCGGACGTGCGGCAACTTGCGTCGACGACCACGCCGCCGTCGCACTCCAACCCGGCTTCCCGCGCGAGCTCGTCGTTCGGCACGAGACCGACACCCGCGACGATGGCGTGGCAAGCCAGCGTGCCGCCATCGGCCAGCGTCACGACGGACCGGCCGCCGGTACCGGGGGTGATGCCGGTGATGTTGGCGCCGAGCCTGACGCGGGTGCCATGCGAGGCATGCAGCCCGAGCAGGTGTTCCGAGACTTCCGGCGGCACGGTGCGCTCGCACAGCCGGCTCTGGGCTTCGAGCACGGTCACCTCGGCACCTTTGCGGCGCGCCGTGGCGGCGACTTCGAGGCCGATCCAGCCACCGCCGATCACCACGATGCTGCGCCCGGGCCGCAACTCCGGCGCCAGGGCCAGGGCGTCGCCGATCGTGCGCAATGTATGCACGGGTGCCGTGCCAGCGCCCGGGAGGTTGAGCGCGCGGGCCCTGCCGCCGGTGCACAGGATCAGCTTGTCGTAAGACAGCATCTCTCCGTTGGCTATCTCCAGTTGCTTCGCGGCCCGGTCTATGCGGGTGACCCGCGTGTCCAGCCACCACTCCAGCCCGAGCGCCGCGAACGCTTCGGGCTTGAGCAGCCACGTGCTGGCGGGCGCGGCCTCGCCGGCCAGAACGGCCTTGGACAAGGGCGGCCGCTCATGCGGTGGATGGGCCTCGTCGCCGATCAGCACGAGCCGTCCGGTGAAGCCCTCGTTGCGCAGCGTCTGGGCGGCCCAGCCGCCAGCCTGCCCGGCGCCGATGATGACGATGGTGGCGGTTGGCGATAGGGCAGTCGCGGTGTCTGAGCGCTTGGAATCCATGCCTGTCTCCTCTGGTTGGTGACGCGGCCTCTCAGCCGAGGTCGAGGTACACCTTGTCGCCGTCGATCCGGACCGGGTAGGTACGAATGTTCTCGGTCAGCGGGGCGCATTTCGCCGCGCCGTTGCGGATATCGAACCTGCCCTGGTGGAGCGGGCACTCGATCTCATGTCCCTCCAGGAAGCCTTCGCACAGGCGCGCATGGCCATGGGTGCAGATGTTGTCGGTCGCGTAGACGTCGCCGTCCACGCCGTACAAGGCGATCTCCTGGCCTTGCACGGCCACGGCGATGACATCGTCCTGCGGGACGTCGGACAGCAGCGCTGCCTCGATCCAGATTTCGGTCATGAATCACTCCTGCTAGATGGGGTAGATCAGCGAGTTGGGGATCATCTCGCTATCGAATACGCAGATGCGCGAGGCGAAGCGCAAGCCCGCCGGCGTCCGGACGATGGTGTCGAGGTAGCGGCCAACGTTGTAGACATCGGTCATCTGGTCCGGCTTGGTGCGCAGCACCGCGTAGTTGGTCTCGGCCACGATCCTGTTGCCGTCGGCCTCCCTGATCAGCGGCGCGCCGACGATGTGGCGCTGGTAGTAGGGGTCGTGGAACAGGGTCTCGCGAATGCCGTAGATGCGGTCCTTGAGCATGCCCTTGCTTTCGAGCGAGAGCGTTGCCAGCGGCAGGCCACGCTCGTGGTTCTCGCGGGGCTGGACCCGGTAGAGGCAGTCTTCGGTGAAGAATTCCGGCCAGCGGTCCCAGTCGCCGTTGTCCACGGCGCTGGTGTAGTCGGCGAACAGGCAGAGCAGGGCGTAGTAGTCAGAGAAGTTCAAGGCGTCAGACCTCCATCACGTTGCGCCAGTAGGCGTACATGCCGCGGATCAGGGTCTCGGTCACCATGTGGTCCGTGTTCTCGGCGGTCTTGCCGCCCAGTTCGGCGATCACGCGATGCCAGGGCTTCTGGGAGAAGCCTTCCTGCGAGCATTCGATGGCTTCGCCATCGTCGGCCGACACGAAGCCGGCGGGGCCGAAGAGATTGGCCTGGCGCAGGCGGCGCCGTGTCATCTCCTCGGTGTCGTCCTCGAAGCCGAAGTGCGTCCAGACGAAATCGAAGGAATCCGGGCCATGGGGCTGGATATGGCGCGTGGAGACCGAGTTGACCTGCTGCTGGAAGATCACGCTCGGGAACACCGTCAGCATCACGGCGGTGGGCTCTCCCCACCACGGTTCGTGGACGATGTCGAGGATCCGGTCGTCGTGCAGCGCCATCTGGTCCTTGAAGCTGGATACACCGGAGGTCACGTCGCTCTTGCCGCCCTGGCCGCGGGTCGACACCATCGCGGCATGCCGGAAGTGCGGGTCCATCACCAGGCGTGCCTTGTTGTCGGCGCGCCAGAGGCCGAACGTGACAAACCAGGTATGCAGCAGGCCGGGGTGGTAGGGGTCCTTGATGTTCTCCTGCATGAGCTTCCAGTTGCCCGGAATGCGCTGCTTGTTGTAGCCGAGGACCTTCAGCTTGCGGCCGTTGAAGAGCCGGTCGAAGTAGCCCAGGATATCCGGCCCGAGGTATTCCTCGAGTGATGGAACCTCATGGTCGAACGAGGCAAACACGACACCACCGCGTGTCGCGACCTTCAGTTGCGTGAGCCCGTGCTCCTGCGGCGTGAAGTCGGCAGGCATGCCGCCGTTGACCTTGCCGTCCTGCTTGACCCCGCGGCGCAGCGGCACGCCTTGCAGGTTGCCCTTCAGGTCATAGTTCCACTGGTGGTAGGGGCAGTGGAAGTCCTTCCGGTTGCCGCTGCGTTCCCGGCAGAACTTCATGCCGCGATGGGCGCACACGTTTTCGACGACGTTGATCTCGCCGTCCTGGTCGCGCACCAGGATCACGGAACGCTCGCCAAGCGTGGTGCGCTTGAAGTCACCGGGATTCGGGATCTCCGCCTCGAGCCCGACGTAGTTCCAATGACCGCGGTAGAAGCAGCGTTCGAGTTCACGCTGATATAGCTGCGCATCCGTATACACGCGGAACGGGATGCGGCTGATGCTGTCGTCGGCCCACACCGGGCCGGCTTGCAGGGAATCGGTTGCCATGCTTGTCTCCGGCTATGTCTCTTGGTATGGGAAGGATCATGGTGCACGGAGGAAAATTAACCAATAGAATCCTGGCTATAGCGAATATTCATAAAATCAATAAGAGGCGGCGCGATGGAGCTCAAGGACGTCGATCTGAACCTGCTGGTCGTGTTCGATAACCTGCTGCGGCAGGGCACCGTTTCCGGTGCTGCGAAGACCCTGAATCTCAGCCAGCCAGCGGTCAGCAATGCGCTGGCCCGCCTGCGCACCTTGTTCGGTGACCCGTTGTTTGTGCGAAGCAGCAAGGGCATGCTGCCGACTCCGCTTGCGGAGGAACTGGCGGAACCGGTTGCCTATGCGCTGGAGTCGCTGCAGGCGGCGCTCAGCCACAAGGTGTCGTTCGATCCGCTGCGCAGCGTGCGCGCATTCCGCATCGCCATGACGGATATTGGCGAGGTGCACTTCATCCCGCCGTTGATGGGCGCGCTTGGCGACCGCGCCCCGGGTGTCACGGTAACGACAGTGCGTAATACGGCAGTGGACCTTGCGGCAGAGATGAGCCAGGGAAAGATCGACCTGGCGGTTGGCCATCTTCCTGAACTCGGCACTACGTTCTTTCATCGGCGGCTATTTCGCCAGCAATACGTTTGCCTGTTCCGGCCCGGTCATGCCATGGACAAGAAGACGGTCAGCATGCGCGACTTCGAGGCGGCGGAGCACATCGTGGTCACGGCGGCGGGGACGGGGCATGCCCGGGTCGACGAGATCCTCGCCCAGCACGGCGTGCAGCGGAAGATCCGGCTGCGTGTCCCCCATTTCGTCGCACTGGCGGACATCATTGCCACCACCGACCTGGTCGCCACGGTGACCTGGACGTTTGCGGAGCGATGCGCCAGGTACTTCGGGCTCAGGTACGTCAAGCATCCGTTCGCGTTGCCGGAAATCCAGATCAACCTGTTCTGGCATGCCCGGTATCACCGCGATCCGGCGAATCAGTGGCTGCGCGAGCAGTTCATCGGCTTGTTTTCGGATTAGGCGCAGCACTGCTGCTGCGTAGATACGCTCGCCTCAGCCGCGATCTGCTTGCGTAGTGTCGCGAAGCGCGCCTGCACTTCTTGCCCGAACAGAGGATCAGAGCTTTCGGGAGCCGCGTCGGCAATGGCTGCCCAGTCCTCTTGTGTCAGCAACTGGGCAGCGCGCGGCATTGCCTGTCTCTCCTCGGTAGAGAGATGGTTACGGTAGTACACAAGGTACATGGCTGCGGCTGCCTCCAGCGCCGCTCGCGAACTTATAGCGTCTCCCTCCGCTTCGTGGAGACGGCTTACGAGCTCTTCGCCTACCGTGGCAATCACTCGATGCTCTTGCTGCAGCCGGTTAACCACAACCTGCATGCCGGGGTCTCGCTCAACGAGGCGTGCATAGGCAACGTCCTCGCGAGGATGATGGATGCCATCGCCAAAATTCCGCATGTAATAAACGATAGTACCCATCAGTTCATAGTTCGGTCGCCCTCCCTGGTGGAATACGCATACCTGCTCTTCCAGTAGGTCGAGCAGACGAGAGAAATTGAGGTGCTCGGCATGCCATACGGCAAGTTGGTTGGACATGGCGCGCTCCTTGGGAATGGGCAAGTACAGGGCTTGTTCGAAGGCCGATTGATTTCAGTCAGCCTTAAGTAGGACAGTAGTCTCCAATTTCCGAGTAGGTCTGATATAGATCAAGAGATCAGTTCACGGATGCTGGTGCAGCACCTGTCTGCGCGTCATCAGGCAGCTCAGGTTCCCTGACAGGAAAGCCGCCAGCAGCAAGGCACCGGCACTCCAGGCCACGGCCGGCAGCCATGGCAGCAGGTTTGCCAGCATGGCGGTCTTGCTGGCGCCCGATGACACCAGGGCAATGCGCATGAACGCGGCAACCGCCAAAGCGGCAAATACCAGCCCGGTGTACTTCCCTTCGCGGCCGACGTGACCGGCGTCGAGCGCCGCACTGGCCGTTGCGGCGAACATGATTCCCCACAGGCCGCCGGCAAGGCACTGCACGGCGAGGATGGCCCGGAGCGAGCCCGCGACGGTGAAGCCGAACAACGACAGCGCGCCAAGGGCCGCGGCGGTCAACAGCAGCGTATAGGGCGGATATCGCCGCAGCAACGACGTCGCGGGCAGCAGCGCGCCCAGCGCGAAGCCAATCCAGAACACCGGCGTCACGCGCCCCAGCTCGGCAGCCGTGACAAAGCGCAGGTACGCCGGCGCGGAGTTGACGGTGGTGTGGATCTGGAAGCCGAGCGCAAGCACCCAGACCGCGGCAAACAGCAGCCAGACGCGCTTGAGCGAAACGCCGGCGGCCGGCGCGGGCGCGGCATCGGCATCGTGGCGCGCCGGGCCGGATTCCATCCATCGCAGCGCGGCCACGGCTACCACCAGCCCCGCACTGGCTGCCAGGAACGGCAGCATGGGCGACGCATCGCGCAGCCGGACGGTCAGCAGCGGCGCCACGGCTCCGGCAAGGCCGACGCCGAGCAGCGAGCATCCCACCAGGAACGACGACGCGGTCGCAGGCAGCCGCCGGGCAATGATCACCATGGGCGGCGCGCGCAACGCCGAAGAGGTGGCCGCCCAGAGCGCGGTCAGGCCCAGCAGCAGCGCCGGTGAAGTTACCCGGGGCAGCAGCGCGAAGGCCAGCGCGGAGATGACCGACAGCCCCAGCATCCAGCCTCCCAGCCTGCGCATTGCGTTGGCGACACGGTCAGCCGCGACGCCCACCGTGAAATCCATGGCGACAAAGATCAACTGGTCCATCAGCAGGATCAAGGCGACGTGCGCGCGCGCGATGCCGGCCTGTGCGGCCAGCTGCGGCAGGAAGGCCACATAGAGGGTCCACGTCACCGCCAACAGGAACTGCACAGAGCAGAAGACCAACGCGCGCATGCCGCCCACCCGCCTGGATTGACCAACAGCTTATTCCAGTGCCCGACGGCCGGATTGCCGCGCGGAGCCTCCAATAGAGGATAGGGCAGCGTCTTGCCATGGGAGTGGCGGGTTGTGCAGGTGCGATTGGGTCTCGCGAGTCGCCTTCGGTCCAACAGTCCACGGGATGTGCCGGGCCGGTACCAACACCGGACTATTAGCGCCGCACCGGCGCCCGCGCTCAACTGCCGCTCGCGCAGCCAATGCCGGGGCGTAATGTCATAAACGGGCGGTAAGCTGCACTTTTGGCATCGCCTGGCCAGGAACTTGCTTGGTCAATGCGTATGGGTCGCAAGGCGACAGCCATCCGCTGGGAGGATCTATGCAGCACGCACGCATCACTGCGCACAGGGGGATTCTGGTCGTCGAGCTGTTACCTGACCAGGCGAACGGCGAGGCCACCTCCACCAACAAGCTTCGCAACCTGGCCACGGTCATTCATGACACAGGGCGGCACCTGGGGGTTTCAGAGGAAGCCCTGGCGCTGCTGAAGCTGGTGAAGCGCCGCCTGGACGCCATCGGCGACTTCGCGTGGTTCAGCAGTGACGATGGGAAAGACCATTTCGCGTGGCTGGGAGGCCCCAAGCGGCTGGTGAATCCCACGGCAGTAGCGGCTGCACGAAGCTACGCGATCCTCGCGCACCGGGTCATTCCGAACGAAGTGCCAGAGGGTGCCAGGATGGCCATCGAAGCCAACTTCTGAGCGCGCGGCATCGCTCCAGGCCGGGCCTCGCTTTCGAATGATCCGCGCAGCTAGAACGAGGAGAGTGTCGAGCGATACCTTTCCCAGAGCTCTTGCAGCATGGACTCCGAAGGCGGTGTGATGTCAAAACCGGCGACGTTTCCGAAGACACCGAGAATGCGCGCCCTGAACGAAGCCATATCCGTCGTCGCCTTCGGTGACAGCTGCGCGATATCGATGATCGTATGCAGCTGCTCGCCCGTGAGTTCGGCGACAGCGGACCACAAGCTATCAGGCCTTGCGCAGGGCTGGACGGGCATGTTTCGTATCGGCGCCTGGCGGCGCTTGCTATCGGCTTGCGGGTCCATAGCTGCGCTGGTACGACGACGAGAACGTGGCCAGCGCGCGCAATGCCGCTGCCGGGTCGTGCCCGGGCTTGAGCGCAAAGCTGTTGAAGCCGCAACGCGCCAGGTAGTGCACGGTGTCGATCATCACGTCACCCACGGCGCGCAGCTCTCCGGTCCAGCCTAGCTGGTGCCGGAGCAGCTGTGCGATCGAATAGCCACGGCCATCCGTGTAGACCGGGAAATCGATGGCAATCATCGCGATGCCTGTCGGATCAACGGCCGTGGCACCTGGTTCCAGCAGGGCCTGAGGCTCCGCATCCGGGGACAGGTAGACCGCGAGCGGATACTGTCGAAGCCGATACCGTTGGCGGTGGGCGGTCCAGTTTGCCAGTGTCACCAGGTAGCCGGGCGCGTCGGGGGGGCATGTGTTGTCGGCGCCGTGCGCATCCCCGATGTGGGCGAGCCAGTTGTCCGCGATCAGTCGTCCGTCACGGATGACGTTATGCCGGTCCTGCCCCGGGGAATGGTCATGGTCAGGCATTCACCACCCCCTGGCGAGCGCGCCGCGCGCCGCTGTCAGAGTCCGGATACACGGCGCGCTGGAAGGGTTCGATGCCGATACGGCCAACCACGTCGACAAAGCGTTCGGCTTCGCTGTCCCGATGCAGCAAATAGGTCGCGATCAGCCGCTCCACCACATCCGGAACCTGCTCCTGGGCAAAGGACGGCCCGATGATGCGGCCGATGGCTGCGCCGCCGGCCGCCACGCCATCCGGGCGGCCCAGGCCGTCGGCGCCGTTCTGCCGGCCGCCGATGGTGATCTGGTACCAGGCCTCGCCGGCCTTGTCGACGCCGAGGATGCCGATGTGGCCGATATGATGATGGCCGCAGGAGTTGATGCAGCCGGAGATGTTCAGGTCCAGCTCGCCGATGTCGTGCACGTGGTCGAGGTCGTCGAAGCGCTCCTGGATGGCCTGCGCAAGCGGGATCGAGACTGCATTGGCCAGCGAGCAGAAGTCGCCCCCGGGGCAGGCGATGATGTTGGTGATCAGGCCCACGTTCGGCGTGGCCAGCCCGGCGGCGTCCAGCGCCTGCCACAAGGCGTGCAGCCCGCTGCGGCGGACATCGGCGAGGATCAGGTTCTGCTCATGCGATACGCGCAGCTCGCCGAAGCCGTGGCGCTCGGCCAGGTCGGCCATGATTTCCATCTGCTCGGCAGTGATGTCGCCGGGCGCCTGGCCCGCGGCTTTCAGCGATGCCGTGACGGCGGCGTAGCCAGGCACCCGGTGCCGGTGCACATTGCTTTTCAGCCAGAGGCGGAAGGCGCGGTCGGTCTTCGCCAGTTCGGCTGACTGGTCCGGCTCGTCGGCGGCAGCGGCTTCATACGGCGGGATCGTGAAGCGCTCGGCGATGGACGCAACAAAGCCTTCAGACACGGTGTCCGGGCCCCCGCGGATGCCTTGCCACTGCTCGTCCACCTGCGCCCGGAACACCTCCGGCGTCAGGTCCTTCACCAGGATCTTGATGCGCGCCTTGTACTTGTTGTCGCGGCGGCCGTGCAGGTTGTAGACGCGCAGCGTGGCCTGCAGGTAGGTCAGCAGGTCCTGCCAGGGGACGAAGGGGTTGATCAGCTTGCCCACCATCGGCGTGCGGCCCATGCCGCCGCCGACCCAGACCTTGAAGCCGGCCTGGCCGTCCTGTTCAACCGCCTGCAGCCCGATGTCATGGACACCGACCGCGGCCCGGTCCGTCTGCGCGCCGCTGATGGCAATCTTGAACTTGCGCGGCAGGAAGGCGAACTCGGGATGCAGCATCGACCATTGCCTGACGATCTCGCACCACACCAGCGGGTTCACCAGTTCGTCGGGCGCGATGCCGGCAAAGTGGTCGGTGGTGGTATTGCGGATGCAGTTGCCGCTGGTCTGGATCGCGTGCATCTGCACCGTGGCCAGCTCCGCGAGAATGGCAGGGGCATCCTCGAGCCGCGGCCAGTTGAACTGCAGGTTCTGGCGCGTGCTGAAATGCCCGTAGCCGCGATCCCAGCGGCGCGCGATCTCCGCGAGCTTGCGCAACTGCCGCGATGCCAGCATGCCGTACGGGATCGCCACGCGCAGCATGGGCGCATGGCGCTGGATATAGAGGCCGTTCTGCAGCCGCAGCACGCGGAACTCATCCTCGGTCAGTTCGCCGCTCAGGAAGCGGCGGGTCTGGTCGGCGAACTGCACGACGCGTTCGTCGACGAGCTGCTGGTCAATGGCGTCATAGACATACATGGTGGAAACTCTCCTTGCGCGCAAGCCCTAATCTTTTGCCCGTGCCCGTTCGATGGACATGTCGGTCGGCATCATGTTGATATCGGCGTTGTGCATCACCCACAGCGAGCCGGCCACGACGATGACGATCAGGAAGCCGGTACAGGCAAAGATGGCGGTGTTGCCGCGCCGGCCGGGACCGGTGCCCAGGTGCAGGAAGTACACCAGCTGCACCAGCAATTGCGCGACGCAAAGGCCGACGACCAGCGCGATCGCGCTTTGCGTCTGCAGGGATCCGGTCATCACGGCCGCGAACGACGCCATCGTCAGCGCGACCGACAGCAGCAGTCCGATGGTGTAGCTGCGCACGCTGCCGTGCACGGCCGTCTGGTCCGCATGCACCGAATGAAGATGGGACGATTTCATGCGAACTCCCGCAGGTAGACAAAGGTGAAAACACAGATCCAGATCAGGTCCAGGAAATGCCAGAACAGGCTCAGGCAGGCCAGGCGGCGGCGCACGATATCGTCCAGCCCGAAATGCCTGATCTGGTGGATCATCACCGCCAGCCACAGCAGGCCCGACGTGACATGCAGCCCGTGCGTGCCCACCAGCGTGAAGAAGGCCGACAGGTAGGCGCTGACGCCGGGGCCCGCGCCCTGGTGCAGCAGGTGCGCGAACTCGTAGACCTCCATGGCGATGAAGAGGGCGCCGAGCGCGAAGGTCACCGCGAGCCAGCGGATCATCCGCGGCGCGTCGTCGGCGCCATGCCTGAGCATGGCCAGGCCGAAGGTATAGCTGCTCAGCAGCAGCACCATGGTCTCGGCGAACACGAACGGCAGCTCGAACAGTTGCCGCCCGCCGGGGCCGCCGGCGGTGTTTCCGGACAGCACGCCGAAGGTGGCGAACAGCACCGCGAAGATCAGGCAGTCGCTCATCAGGTAGAGCCAGAACCCCAGCGGCGTGTGCGCCCCGGCTTCGTGATGGTGGTGCGCCGCGTCGTGGGCGGCCTCGTGCCCGGGATGGTGCAGGGTAGGGGAGAGAGTCGGAGTCATGGTCAGGCAGCTTCCTGCAGTTGTGCAAAGCGCGCGCGCTCGATCCGCTCGACTTCGGCCGCCGGCACGTAATAGTCGACGTCGCGGTCATAGCTGCGCACGATGAAGGTCGCGATGGCGCCGACCAGGCCGACGGCGGCGACCAGCCACATGTGCCAGACCAGCGCGAAGCAGCACAGCAGACCGAACGCCGACACGATGAAGCCTGCCGAGGTGTTGCGGGGCATATGGATGTCCTCGTAGCGCGCGGGCTGGCGCCACGCGCGGCCGGCTTCCTTGTCGTCCCAGTGCTGTTCCAGCGAGGTGATATGCGGCACGTGGGCGAAGTTGTAGAACGGCGCGGGCGAGGCCGTCGACCACTCCAGGCTGCGGCCATCCCACGGATCGCCAGTCAGGTCGCGGTTCTGCTCGCGGTCGCGGATACTGACCGCGAACTGCACCAACATCGCCAGGATGCCGGCGCCGATGACGAAGGCACCGACCAGCGCCACCACCAGGTAGGGATGCCAGTCGACGTTGGCATAGTGGTTCATCCGGCGGGTCATGCCCTTGAAGCCGAGCACGTAGAGCGGCATGAAGGCCAGGAAGAAGCCGGCCAGCCAGCACCAGAACGACACCTTGCCCCAGAACTCATTGAGCCTGAAGCCGAACACCTTCGGGAACCAGAAAGTGATTGCGGCCAGGCAGCCGAAGAGCACGCCGCCGATGATCACGTTATGGAAATGCGCAACCAGGAACAGGCTGTTGTGCAGCACGAAGTCCGCCCCGGGGATGGCGAGCAGCACGCCGGTCATGCCGCCGACCGCGAACGTCACCATAAAGCCGATGGTCCACATGGTCGAGGTATGGAAGCGGATCCGGCCCCGGTACATGGTGAACAGCCAGTTGAACAGCTTCACGCCGGTCGGGATCGAGATGATCGAGGTCATGATGCCGAAGAAGGCATTGACGTTCGCGCCCGAGCCCATGGTGAAGAAGTGGTGCAGCCAGACGAAGAACGACAGCACGCCGATCGAGGAGGTGGCGTACACCATCGACTTGTAGCCGAACAGGGGCTTGCGCGAGAACGTGGCGATGATCTCGGAGAAGGCGCCGAACGCCGGCAGGATCAGCACGTAGACTTCCGGGTGGCCCCAGATCCAGATCAGGTTCACGTACATCATGGCGTTGCCGCCGAGCTCGTTGGTGAAGAAATGCATGCCGAGGTAGCGGTCGGCGGTGAGCAGGGCCAGCGTGGCGGTCAGGACCGGGAAGATCGCCACGATCAGGATATTGGTGATCAGCGCGGTCCAGGTGAAGACCGGCATCTTCATCAGGTTCAGGCCCGGCGCGCGCATGCGCAGGATCGTGACGATGAAGTTGATGCCCGTCAGCGTGGTGCCAAGCCCGGATATCTGCAGTGACCAGATGTAGTAGTCAACCCCTGGCGTGGGGCTGTAGCCGAGCTCGGACAGCGGCGGGTAGGCGACCCAGCCGGTGGCCGCGAAGTCGCCGACGAACATCGACATCATCACCAGCACCGCGCCCATTGCCGACATCCAGAAGCTCAGCGAATTGACGAACGGGAAGGCGACGTCGCGCGCGCCGATCTGCAGCGGCACGATCACGTTCATCAGCCCGAGCACCAGCGGCGTCGCGACAAAGAAGATCATGATCACGCCGTGGGCGGTGAAGATCTGGTCGTAGTGGTGCGGCGGCAGGTAGCCCGCGGCATCGCCATAGGCAATCGCCTGCTGGGCGCGCATCATGATGGCATCGGCAAAGCCGCGCAGCAGCATCACCAGCGCCAGGATGATGTACATCACGCCGACCTTCTTGTGGTCGACCGAGCAGATCCATTCGTTCCACAGGTATTTCCATTTGCCGTAGTACGTGATGGCGCCCATCAGTGCGATGCCCAGCACGATCACGACGGCCAGCGTCCCCATGATGATCGGCTCATGGAGAGGGATGGCGTCCAGGTTGAGTTTTCCAAGCATTCTTATTGCTCCATGCGGCCAGCGGGCGCCGGCGGGACGCGCTGGAAGGCCTGCAGAGATTCCGGGGTGTCCGCGCGGCAGATCTGGCCGTTTGCCAGCATGTATTTGTCGACGACCTGGTCGAACAGCTTCGGCGCGACGGCGGCGTACAGCGTCACGGGGTCCTTGCTGCTGGGCAGTTCAAGCGTGCGGTAGGTCTTCAGGTCCAGCGCCTGGGACGAAGCGCGGGCAGCCTGGATCCAGGCATCGAACTCCTCGCGCGAGGTGGCCAGCGTCTTGAAGTGCATGTCCGAGAAGCCGGGGCCGCTGTAGGCGGCGGACTGGCCGAGATAGACGCCCGGCGTGTCGGCGATCAGGTGCAGGCGTGTCTGCATCCCCGCCATGGTGTAGACCATGCTGCCCAGTTGCGGGATGAAGAACGAGTTCATCATCGATTCCGCGGTCAGCCGGAAATTGATCGGCGTGCCGACCGGGATCGCAAGCTGGTTCAGCGAGGCGACGCCGTATTCCGGGTAAATGAACAGCCATTTCCAGTTCAGCGCGATCACATCGACCTGGACCGGCTTGACCTGCGATTCCAGCGGCCGATAGGGATCGAGCTTGTGCGTCGAATCCCAGATCAGCACGGCCAGGCAGGCCACGATGACGCAGGGGATGCCCCAGACCACGACCTCGATCCTGGTGGAGTGCGCCCATTTGGGGGCATAGGTGGCGCTCGTATTGGTTTCGCGGTAGCGCCACGCGAACCACAGGGTCAGGACGATCACGGGGATGACGACCATCAGCATGACGAACAGGGAGATCAGGATCAGTGACTTTTCCTGTTCCCCGATGCTGCCCTTGGGATTGAGAAGTTCGAGGTTGCAGCCGCTCAGCAGCGCGCTCAGGCAGGCGCTCAGCAACAGTGTGGGAAGACGGCGCTGCGGGCCGGGGGATGGG
>NZ_JBYSZI010000077.1:0-25270 GCF_058787075.1 Cupriavidus sp. FW305-46 | reverse complement strand
CCGACTCGCTCGCAGGGTAGGAGACACTGTCAATCCGACGAGAAGCTGCTCGCCGTATCCGATCCACCGGAATCCCAATTGCCTGAGGCGCCACCGCCATCGAACCCACCACCACCGGCCACCGGTGCGGCGTCGCGCAGACCGAACGAACCCTCGTCGGCCGCCGCGCCCTCGCAGCTGTACGACGCGAGGAGCATCGCCGCCGGCAGCATCGACATGCCATCATCGTCTCCACTGGAGCGGGAGGAAACCGGCGCTGCACGCGTCACCAGCGCGCGGCGCGGTACCGACACTGCAGCCTGCAGCAGCGCGCGCGACGCGAGAAGGTCACCGCGCTCGCCCGCCAGAGTCGGCCCCGTCGGGCGCACCGCCGTCACGGTCGGAGATACCAGCACCGGCATGCGCTTCGGCGGCAGCTGGCCGCTCCGATTGCATCGTTTGCTTCGCCACCAGGCGATCAGTCTGCGAATTCCTTTCATGTCTTCGCTGCCTCCGTTCTGCGCGCTCGGCGCCGTTGTCCAGCAGTTCGCGAGTCATGATCGAGCCCACGGCCATACCAAGCAGCAGGGCGTACATGGCGCGCTCCAAATGAAAAGGCCCGACCGGAATGAACCGGATCGGGCCTCGTTTCGCTGCACGCACTGAAACCACAGCGTAGCCGAAATCTACTGGTACCCGGTCAGGATTTCAATAGGAGGTGCCAAGGTGGTCTCTTAACGGTTTGATTCTTCAAGAGAAATTCGACGCCGACCAAAAGCGAGTTATGCAGCCTCCGGATATGGCGCTCGCTCGCCTTGAGCCGCTCGGCCATCATGGGCTGCGTCAGCTCATGCACGTACCAGTCACCGGCAAGCTGCTGCAGGTCGCGCGGCAGCTTGCGCATGGCCTCATGCACCCGCTCGCAGTCCTCGGCCATCACCGGCACATAGGCGCGCACCGGCATCGAGCGGATCTCCTCGAGCGTGAGGCAGCTCTCGCCGTAACCGCGCGGCCCGTCGCTTCGCGCCCACGCGCCCCACGACCGCAACCGCTCGACAACCCACTCCAACCGCTCACGCCGCGCCGCACTGATCGTCGCACCCACCGTCATCGCCGCACTCCTTTCGCGGCCGCGCCGCGCAGATAACCGCTCTCCCGGAACTGTTTGACCAGGCCGCCCTGGCCAGGAGCCACGACCACCGCCTTATCCCGCAGCGAGGCGGCGTATGCCTGATCCACCTGCTTCTGCAGCTGCACCGTGCGCTTCGCCTGCTCCCGCGCATGTGAGATTTTCTCGGCGTGGTCGGTCTTCCACGCCTCACCCTGCTCTTTCGCTTTTCGCAATAATGCGTGAAAGTAGGCCCACTCGTCGGCCACGCCTCCGGCTTTGATACAGCCTCGCCATTCGTCCAAAACGCGTTGGCCGAGGACTTTGCCTAGCGGCTCCAGGCATTCGCGCAGATAGCGTCTGTCGGCGTCCCTCAGGCCTACCGGCCACGCCAGATCATCGCGCCATTCGACGGCGGACCTCACCCCCTCTTCTGCAAGCAAGCCAATCCCACCGCCTTTCAACTGCTCGTGGAGTTGCTCTGAGGGCCGTGGCCCTGGTGCTTGATGGTGTTGGGGGTCCGATTCACCCCCCGCGCCATCGGCGTGGGGGGCTAGATGAACAGATTGCTCGAAGCCACCGTCGTCGAATTCGCGGGGAGGGTTGGGAGGGGTTGTGGTGTTACCGGACTTCGGATGTGTGTCGGCTTTGGCCTTATCGCGCATCTGCTGCCTGCGCCGGGATTCCCTGATTTCTCTGGGCTTCGCGGGAGTTTTCTTGGCTGTCGACTTGCTGTCGGCTTTTTTTCGGTCGGAAGTATCCGTGTCGGCGAGCGGGCAGAGGAAGGCAATGCGGAAGCGGTCGCCGATCTCACGCACGAGACCCTGCTTGACCAACTGCTTGACCAGACGCCGCACCATCGATTCCGTATGCGTGACAGCCCGCACGCCAGGCCGGCCCTCGACGTAGATCCATTCCTTCAACGCCTGCCACGAAATGCCGACGCCGACCTTGCCGACGGTTCCGGAGGCGAAATCCATGCGCGGCCGGATCGCAGCCACGTAGAGCCGGAATGCAGCGTGGCCGAGCTGCGCCAGCGCGTCGAGCTCGGCCTCGTTTAGCTTGATGGTTGCCATAGGATCGCCTACCTGCTGACAGGCGCCGAATCGCCTCGGTCGAAGTTGGAGAGGTCTTCCCAGAGGTCGCCCAGGTCTGCGCGTCCGTCATAGGTGCCGATCCAGTGCTGCAGCGCCTTGTCGACGCGCATCTGGGCCGCATAGTCGTGGTGGCTGGTGCATACCAGCCGCACCACGCGAGATTTCCCACGCTTGACCACGAAGACACCGAAGGGCATGCCGCCGGTCAGCACACGCGCCTTGATGCGCGGCCATGCGATCTCCAGTTCGCGCCTGGTGAGCGGCTTGCGCGGGCGCGCCACAAGACGGCGCCGCGTCTGGCCCGCGAGCGGAAAGGGGCTGGTTTGCATCATTCGTCGCCACCCTCCGACTGTTCTGCAGCACGATTGGCTGCCTGGCTGAGCGCCATGGCAGCGCGCATGACCTCCATCACCTCCTGCTGGATCCGCTCGGCCTCGTCCGATTTGATCTTTCCGTCCTCGGCACCCTCGGTCACCACCTTGACGACGTCGGCAAATTCCCGCGACACGTTGCCCAGATGGATCATCAGGTCGGTCACCGTGGCGATCGCACCGGCCGGCAGCGGCTCGACAGCCACCATGCCATGACGCATGCACAGGGCATGCACCGGGATCTTGGCCCCGTCGACGCCAGCTTCTTCGCACAGCTCGACAACCAAAGAGAACTCCTCGGCGTTAAGGGCATGAGTGGCAATGCCGGGGCGCAGCTTGTTGCGCAGCACGTTAGAGGAGACCTGCCTGCCCAGGCGGACGCTCATCGCATGCGCGAGCGCCTCGATGCCACCACCGGGATAACGGCGCGCGACGTTGTAGAGCGCCTCATGCTGGTCGATGTCGGAGTACTGGTACGTCATCGGTAAACCCTCGGAATTTTTGCCGTGTTATGCACGCGGCACAGCGGTTACAGTTCGGATCAAACGCGGCGTCATGACCGCGATTCAGGGAGAAAATCAATGCATCAGCCGAAGCCGAAATTCCTCCGGTGCCTCACGCCGGCGCAGCGCAAAGCGCTGGACCGCCATCGCGCCCGTCACCATGCAGCGCCGCCAGCGGCAACGCCTGCTCACTCCCCCACGCCCGCCACGCCGACGGCCAGGCCAACTCGGGCCAGATCTCGCGCCAGTCATCAGGCCTGAGGTCCAGTCGCGAAACGCGGCCTTCCGTGAAGCGCTCGATCGAAACGCACCAAGCCGGCGGCGGCAGCGCCTTGCGCCGCGCCCACTGGCAGATCAGCGACTGGGAAACACCGATGGCCGCAGCGAAATGCTGCTGAGTCCACTCGCTTTGGACGAGGTAGGTATGAAGATCCATGGGACGGGATATTAGAAGTTCTAATCCATATGGTCAAGAGCACTTCTAATCGTCTTCCCCTAGTCTCTAGTAGAGACTCTAATAAAATCTCGCTATGGCTACCGTACCGAAAAGACCCCTTACCGACGATGAAAAAGCCGACGCGACCCGCCTTAACGCGGCTTGGCAGAACTACAAAGCCAGGTGCAAGGAAAAGGGGGAAAGCCCCAGCCAAGCATGGCTCGGCTCTGTCACCGGCCTGGGCGGACAAAGCGCAGTAGGCCAGTATTTACGCGGTCTCATCCCCATCAACCTCAAAGCACTCGTGGCGATATGCAGCGCCATCGGAGCCCGCCCGGAGGAGATAAGCCCACGACTCACGGACGCGCTGACAGAGATTAGCAAGAATCACCAAGTTAGGGATAACCCTAGCGGCAACGGCAGAAGTTCTAATGAAGCAGAGGCTTACAATCCCCCTGCAATAGGGGACAACTTCGAGGCCGGCCCAGATCTGCGCCCGCGGAAGTACCCCGAAATTTCATGGGTGCAAGCGGGGATGTGGACGGTGATCGGCGAAAATTTTGTACGGGAAGAAGCGGCGGCATGGCACTACTGCCCCTTCGATTTGGGCGAGAAAGGGTTCGTGCTGCGGGTCAGAGGCACGTCGATGACGGCGCCAGGAGAGGCACGTCACACGTTCCCGGAAGGCACATTGCTGTTCGTCAATCCGGATCTTGAGGCAGTGCCCGGAAAATTCGTGATCGTCGCGCGCAACGGCAACGAAGCCACCTTCAAGCGACTCACTATCGAGGAGGGGGAGCTGTTTCTCGAAGCACTGAATCCGACTTGGCAACCAAGATACGTCCGGCTCGAAGCCGACCACCATATCTGCGGCGTGGTGGTTTTTTCAGGCATGCCGCTGTAACGAAAAAGGGCCGCTACGTGCGGCCTTTGTTTTGCGCGCCCGGAGCCGCGCTCTCCATCAGATCAAAGAACGCCATCAAGGCCGCCTCGGCCTGCTTCGTCAGCACGCCCCTCCGGTCCAACTCCCCCAGCCGCTGCACCAGCCGCACACCGGCCTGGCTCATCCTGGGCGGCTCCAGCTCCGCCGCCATGAGCTGCTCCACCGTAACACCCAAAGCCCGCGCCACGCTGGTTGCACGCCCGGCAGGCACTGCCCCGCGGCCCTTCCAGTTGACGATCACATTACTGGAAACATTCAGCTGCTTGGCCAGCCACGTCTGGCGTCGCCCTGCCCTTGCCAGAAGCGCCGCTACACGATCCCACGGAATGATCACTTTCTCGTCCATAGGGCGCGACGGTAACGAGAAATAGTTGAGTGGAGTACCACGTTATGTGTTGCTACATGTACACACTTTGTTACATGTATGCTTGCCTAAACACCTTAAATGTGCCGCATTGTATTCTTTTAGCAGCGTTACTAATACACAACAGCGTTTTGGCGTTCTGAATCTTTTTCACATCTGGCTTAAACGATCCTTGGATGCGAATCGCGCACTTTATTAGAAATGCTCTTGCGCCAATAAATCAGAACTTCTAATATTCGGTCTACCCACTTTCTGGAGACCGAAATGATCAATAAGTACTGCCGCGGCCTGCCCCTCTACCTCGCCGCCTTCGCTGCCACCCTCTTTTTCCACGGCATCGCGCAGCACTGGGACGACGACCAAGCCGAAGCCCGCGCCAAGCAGCTCGCCACTGCCCGCCACATCTAAGCCACACGTGCGGCCCCTGCCCTTCTCTCGCGAATCTCTGATGCAGGAATTCATCCGCATCGGTGGCAGCGGCCGCCCAGAGGATGCGATTCGCATCCCCCATATCCGCCTACAGCTCATTGCCTCGATCAAGGTCCGGCTGGCGGCAAAGCGCACACAGCGCACGCGTGCCGCCGCCAGCCCCTCCATCGACATCAAGCGCCTGCAGGCAAACGACCTCGATTAGGAAGCTCCCATGCTGATCGGACTCACCGGCCGCCCCGGCGTTGGCCAGGATGTCGTCGCCGACTACCTGATGCGCACACACACCTTCATCACTACGCCACGCATCACCGATGACGCGGTAACCGAGCATGTCGCCGGCCATCACGTACTGGTGCTCGACGTGAGCAGCCAGCTCGAGGCGCAGGAGTTATACGCCCGCGGCGGTGTGATCGTGCACCTGATTGACCCGGCCATGCCGAGCTTCGGTCCGACGAACGGCATCGTTCTGCGCGCCATCGACCGCGAGATCGACGCGACGCGCGGCGGCTTCCGCGCCTTCGATGTACTCGACGCCCTGGTGGGCGAGGCTGAATTCCTTTCCGCTTGAGTCATGAGCCGCACCAAGAAACCACGCAAAGCCCATCGCCCCGCCTGGAATGGCGATGGCAAGAAGGTTCACCAGGAGCCGTGGCGCTGCGCCGCTGTCTTCGGTCCCATGGAGTCCATCGTGGCCGGCATCGAGGCCGACGGCTGCGTCCTTTCGGAGCTCGATGGCACGCCAGTCTTTCAGGACGCGCTCGACGGCGAGTGGTACCAGATCGCACCGTCCCTCGAAGGCCTGATCGAGGCCTACGAAATCCACTGCAAGACCCAGCAGCGCGACCTGCCCACACGCCCCCTGCGCGTGTTCGCCACCAAGCTCGCCCATTCGATGCCGCTGCAGGAATCGGATCTCGCCGAAGTGCGCGCCTCGCTTGCAGCCCTTCGCGCCGAAAGCATGCAAATGACCGTCGCCTACGCACGCCAGCTGATCTCAACCTACCAAGCGCGCACCGCCGAGGAAACAAAGAAGGCCGCCGCCCCGCGCCCCGCCTCGCACTAACCAAATCAGGAGATCCCATGACCCCCATCCAGTCCGCCGACGCCCTTCGCCAGATCCCCCTCTCGCAACTCATCCTCTCGCCTCGCAACGCCCGCCAAACGAGCCCCAAGGCGCTCAACGAGCTGGCCGCCCTACTCGCCTCGCAAGGCCAACTGCAGAACCTGATCGTCACCGAGGAGATCGCCGACGACGCTCCGACAGGCCGCTATGAAGTGATCGCCGGCGGGCGCCGCTGGCGCGCCATGCAGTTGCTCGTTGAGCAAGGGCACTGGAATGCAGATCACCCGGTCGACGTGAAGCTGCACGACAGCGAGCAGGCCGAGGAGGCTAGCCTGGCGGAGAACAGCGGTCGCGAAGCCATGCACCCGGCGGACGAATTCATCGCGTTCAAGGGACTGGTGGACTCCGGCACCGCTATTGAGGACATCGCCGCGCGCTTCGGCGTCACACCGTTGGTGGTGCAGCGCCGCCTCAAGCTGGCCAACGTATCGCCCAAGATGATCCAGGTCTATCGCGCCGGCGAGGCCTCGCTCGAGCAGCTGATGGCACTGGCCATCACCGACGACCACAAGGCGCAGGAACGTACGTGGAAGGAAGCCGCCAATTCGTGGGACCGCAACCCGGAAGCCCTTCGCCGCAAGCTTGCCAAGGGCAAGATCGAGGTGCGCAACAGCAAGCTGGCCAAGTTCGTCACGCTGGAGGCTTACGAGGCCGCCGGCGGCCACGTCGAGCGCGATCTGTTCAGCGATGCCGGCAACGGCTACCTGACCGACAGCGCTCTGCTCGAGCAGCTGGCTAGCGACAAGCTCGAAGCGGCCGCAGTCGAGATCCGCGCAGAAGGCTGGGAGTGGGTCGACGCCAAGCCGGATTTTCAGGCCTACCAGGTCCACTACGACTACGAGCTCCTGCCCTCCACTCCCGCCGAACCCAGCAAGGCGCAAAAGGCGCGCATCAAGGCACTGGAGAAGGAACGCGCCGGAGCCGAGAAGGCGATCGACCAGCTCGAGCAGGATGACGACTATGGCGACGCGCACGATGAGCATTCCGCCCGGCTGGAAGCCATCAACGACGAGATCTCCGCCATCGAGAAGAGCCTGAAGCAATGGAGCGTCGAAGACAAGGCCAGAAGCGGCGCGATTCTCGCCATCACCGAGGGTGGTGTGCTGCAGATCCACCGCGGCCTGGTCGACAAGCAGAAGACCCGCACCGGCGCACGCACCATCGGCGACGAGGACAGCGACAACCAGTCGAAGAAGCAGACCGACAAAGCCAGCATTTCCGCCAGCCTCGCCAGCCGCCTGACCGCACACCGCACCGCCGCCCTGCAGCTGCACCTGGTCGAGCAGCCCACGCTGGCGCTGGCCGTACTGGTGCACGGCCTCCTGCTGAAGATCTTCCGCGACGCCACCTACAAGTTCGCCACGCTGAGCGCCCTGGATCTTTCCGTCAGCGACAAGATTCGCGGCCTGCCGGCGATCGCCGACGACCTCGAGGACAGCCCAGCGTGGACGCGGCTGCAGGAGCTGCGCGCGCAGCTGCTGGCCGGCCTGCCGAAAGCCGACGGCGCACTGCTGGCGCACCTGATCGCCCTGCCCCAGCAGGACCTGCTCCAGCTGCTCGCACTCTGCACCGCCGCCAGCATCAGCGCCGTCGCCACCGCCGAGGGCCCGCGCGCTGCCGACGCAGTGACGGAAGCCGCAGGCCTGGACATGGCGGACTGGTGGTCGGCCACCGCGGACAGCTACCTAAGCCTCGTGCCGAAGACGATGGCGATCGCGGCTGTCACCGAGGCCTGCGGCAAGAAGGCCGCTGCGCCGCTGGCCAGCATGAAGAAGGCTGACCTGGCCGCCAACGCTGAGCAGCTGCTCGCCGGCACCGGCTGGCTGCCGAAGATCCTGCGCGGCCCGAAGAAGGCGGCGCCGAAGCCAACCGCCACAAACAAGCCAGCACGACCACCGGTGCGCTACCGCGACGAGAACGGCAACACCTGGACCGGCCGCGGCAAACGACCAGGCTGGGTCGAGGCCGCCCTCTCCAGCGGCAAGACCCTCGATGACCTGCTGGTCAGCTGAGCCACTCACAGGAGATCCCATGAAGAAGAAAGACAACCACCGATCCGAGCGCGCGCCGTCGATCACAAGCATCGCAGCCCGCCTGCCGGCCGACCAAGGCCTGCGGCTCGCCGCAGCATCGAACCCGGACCGCCCCTTTCGCAAACAGCGAAACATCAACGCCGACGACATCGGCGTGGATCATCTGTCCGTCGCGATGAAGCGCAAGCTGGCCAAGTGCCGGGCCGCCGGACGTGGCGGCTGGGACAGCCCGCTCGAATGCTCGATTGAGCGGCTCGCCGCGATGCTGGGCGAAGCCGTGTGCAAGGGCGATCCGGTCGACGTGGCCAACTTCGCCATGATGCTGCACGCGCGAGGCGGCGATCACCAGGTCATTGCCGAGCAGGCCATGCGCGCCCTGCTGCGCGGCAGCCGCGAGCTGCTCGCCCGCGATGCCGAGCGCTATCGCAAGCTGCGCGCCGTCCCCGTCGAGCAGCTCGGCACCGCCGGCATCCCGTGCATTTCGCTCCCAGGCGGCCCCCGCCACGGCGAGCACCTGTGTGGTGCTGACGCCGACGCGGCCGTGGACTCATACACCCCGCAACCATGACAACAACCATCGCCCTTATCGCATTCGTGGTGGTGCTGCTGGTCGCCATCTTTTTCAGCGTCCGCGCGCAGGACCAGTGGATGACAAAGGCCTTCGATCCCAAAACGTCACGAGCCGACAGCAAGGAGAGCAACCATGACTGACACCATCACTGACTACCCGACACGACGCACCATCCCGGCCGCCGGCGCGCCGGCGCCGCAGGCCTTTCCTGTTGCGAGCGTCTTTCACCTGGGCGCAAGCATGGCCATGCCCCCGGAGCCCGAGGCCCCGCCAGCAGAACCCACGGACGCACCGGCGCCCGCAGCCCCAGCGACGAAGGTCGAACTTGCGATCGCCTACGTGAAACAGTACGGCGAGGCCTCGCGCGCCGAGCTGGCCACCGCCATGGGCCTGGAGTCGGACAGCCACGTGAAATCGTTTCTGAAGACGCCGCTGGCCAAGGGCCTCCTGCACGCCGAGGGAGACCGCTACACCATCGGCACCGGCCAACCCACCCCGCGACCGCGCCGCGCACGGAACACGACCAAGAAGGCCTCGCCGCGGCCGCGTAGCAGCACCATGCGCCCTGCCGCGCCTGTCGCGCCTGTCGCATCTACTGCACAGATAACCTCACCCTCTACCGTCGCGACAGACGCAGCGCCAACGCTATCTGCGGGCGTGGACGTGACCGCAGAAGCCGCTCACATCCTGGTAGGCGGTATCAGCATAAGCGTGCGCACGAACGGAAGCGTGTCAATCCACGCCAACGGTAGCGCCGTGGACCTGACGCCCGACCAGGCGAACATCATGCGCGCATTCGACGCCCTGCTCTCTGCCGCGCCAGGAGCCACTGCATGAGCGCCCAAGCACAACCGCGCGAATGGTATGCCGCGATCACCAGCCCGATCCGCGGCGTGATGTGCATGGACCGCAGCGCCTGGGCCCGCAGCCCGGCCGAGATCGAGCGTGTGCTGGTGCGCGAGGTCCTGCCAGGCGAGCAGCCGACTGCGATCACCGCCGCAGCGTGCGGCAACGCTGACGTGGCCAGCGCCATCGAGGCCGCCATGACAGATCTCGCGCGCGAGCTGGGCTGCGCCTGGAGCGAGCTCATCCCGCACAACGCTGGGCTTTTCATCCCCGGCCAAGCAAAGGCCTGCGCGAATCCGGTCGACGCCATCCGCCAGCTGTTCGCGCACGTCTACGCCGGCGGCCACGTCATGCGGCCGCCGCGACTTATGCCGGACGCCTCACTGCAGCGCGCCGGCAAGGCCGAGCCCTCCCCTACCGAAGTTGACACGCGCCAGGTGGCGCTTTTCGAGGAATGACAATGAATCCATTTCGCGCATTGATCACCAACGACGGCTACGCCGCCACGTTTCAATCTCTCGGCCAGTACCGCACTGCGCTGCTAAACGCATGGCCCAGCTTCATCGACCTCGAAAACTTGGCCGACGAGCTGCTCTCCCCGCGGGAGATTCGCCGCGACGCGAACGGCCACCTGCAACACCCCGCCATGCCCTCCCTCGGCGAAAACGTCTGCATCGCTGAGTTCCTTAGCGCATTCGGACTGGAATGCGATGCGGTCGCGATGGAGGATGATGACCGAGTCGCGTGGGACCGCTACACCGAAGCCGAGAACACTGATTGCAGCTTCTGGAATCCATCCATGCCGGCCGGCGACGGCTGGGTGCTGCTGGAGATCTTCGAATCCGAAGACGGCCCCAGCGCCCTCTATGCACGCCGCAAGCCCGAATTGCCGCGCTACTCGCGCCGGGCCCATCCATCACCGTTCGCCGCAAAGGTCACGCGCATCAAACGCCGCAGCGGTGAGCTTGTCGTGCAGCTCGGCCATCAGGCGCCGGATCGCATGTACGCCGGCACCTCGATCACACTTCATTGGCGCACCGATACCACCGCCGCCGACGATGACACAGACCCAACCACGAAGGCGCAGTATCGACGCATGTTCCAGGCCGCCTGCTCTGACCTCGGGCTCATTAACGAGAAGCTGGGCCTTGATCCCAATGACGGTGGCGCCGAGCCGATTCTCGCCGCGATCGACGAGCTACTGGCCACCTCCACAGCAGCCGGCCAGGGCGACCTGGTGGCAGCTGTCAGAGCAATGCTGACGATGCTCGACAGCGGCGAGTGGGCAGAGCATGCCGCAGCTACCACGGGACGCGGCAATCCGCTCGCTCAACGCCTGGAAGACGCCATCACCGATCTGCACAACGAGACCCACGACGGCAACCCTGTTGAGCGTATCGACGCCGAATTCAAGGCAGCCAAGGCAAGCGCTGACAGCCGTGCTGTCGACGTGTTGGTCGATGCGCTGGGCTGCACGATTGGAGAGCACGGCTTCGCCATCTCCGCCATGGATACCTGCGTAGACGATGAGAGGGATGCGGCGCGGTATCGGTGGCTGCGAGAACAGCACTGGAACAAAGCCGATATGGCTGTCGTCTGCTATCCGAAAAAGTCGGTCAAGTTGGGTTTCGATTGCCCCAGCGGTCAGCGCCTGGACGAGGCCATCGACACCGCCATGAGCGCCAGCAAGGAGGGTGCGGCGTGATCCAGAGCAAGAAGATTCTCGACCCATGCTGCGGCTCGCGCATGATGTGGTTCGACCGTGGCCACGAAGACGTGGTGTTTGGCGATCAACGATCCGAAACAGTCACCGTCACCGACCGCTCGCACGGCAATAAGGACGGCACGCGCTCGTTACGGATCGAGCCCGACGTGCTGATGGACTTCCGCGACCTGCCGTACCCGGACGGCTCGTTCAAGCTGGTTGCCTTCGATCCGCCGCACCTGGTCCGCGCCGGCCCGAGAAGCTGGCTGGCGGCCAAGTACGGGAAGCTGGGACCGGATTGGCGCGATGACATCCGCAAGGGCTTCGCCGAGTGCATGCGCGTGCTGGAGCCAGGCGGCGTGCTGGTGTTCAAGTGGAACGAAACACAGGTGAAAGTGAGCGAGGTATTGGCCCTTGCTCCGCAGCGTCCACTGTTCGGCCAAGTGTCCGGTAAGCAGGGATTCACGCACTGGCTGGTGTTCATGAAGGACGTAGCCATGAGCGCAACGTCACCAGCAGCCGACGCAAGAAAGGAGCGAGCATGACCCGCCCCGCCCTCGCCCGCACCGCCGGCATCCTGTGCGGCAATCCGCAGTTCCAGCGCTTCCTGTCGCACCGCTTTGCGGCGCTCTGGCTCCAGCACAACACGCTCCACGACAAAGAACGCGCCGCCGCCGTTGTTCGCGGCGCGTGTGACATTCAATCACGCACGGAGCTTGATTCCGACACGGAAGCTCGCCAGCGATACAACCGACTGATTGGCCTGCCATTCAGCACGTGGCGGAACAACCCGCAAAACCCCACACCGTAGCGAGCCTGCAACGCCACAACGAAAGAGTGTCCCACTTGGGACACTTTTTTCTTTTGTGCCTTGCCACCCTCGCAATCTGCGTATATCGTTCACGCGTATTAACAATAACGCACACGAGGAAGCATGAGCGAATTCAAGAGCGCCAAAGTCATCGCCATCGTCAACCACAAGGGCGGATGCGGTAAGACCACCTCCACCATCAACCTGGCCAGCGAGTTCGCCCGTCAGGGCAATCGCGTCCTGGTCGTGGATCTCGACCCTCAGGCCAATGCCACGCTTCACATCGGCAAGATCCACCCTGCCCAGGTCGACGTGTCGGCCGCCGAGCTGCTGACCGGCGATCACTCGCTGCTGGCCGCAGCCGTCCAGGAGGAGACCACCATCGAGGGCGTCTGCCTGATCTCCGGCAGCCTTGCCCTGGGCAAAGCCGAGGACGAGCTGAAGGACCTATCGCCGCGGCCGAACGAAGAGCTGCGCAGCAAGCTGCTGCCGGCCGATTCCGTATTCGATGTGATCCTGATCGACTGCCCGCCGAGCCTGAAGCTGCTGGCCAGCAACGCGCTGGCGGCCGCCACGCACGTCATCGTGCCGGTCGAGGCGGGCGATCAATATGGCCTCTATGGCGCCGAGGACCTGCTGAAGAAGGTGGCGCAGATCCGCCGCATCAATCCGAATCTGGAAATGCTCGGCGCGCTGCTCATCAAGTACGACGACCGCCAGACCATCTGCAAGCTACTGGCCGGCCAGGCCGAGAACACGTTCGGCAAGCTGCTGCCGGAGAAGATCTCGCAGGGCACAGCAGTGCGCCAGGCCGTGGTCATGAAGACCAGCGCGCACGGCATTGACCGCAGCTCGAAGCCCGCGCGCCAGTTTCGCCAACTCGCGGCCGCACTGGCCAAGTCGCTCAAGCTGAAGCTGACGGATGAGGTTCTGGAAGAGGAGGGCGCAGCGTGAGCAAGAGCATCAAGGCACTGCTCGCGCAGCAGGCCGCCGCCAACATCCAGCAGCACCGCGAAGCCGACTACGAAGAGGCGTTCGACGTAGGCCGCCAGCACACCAAGATCCCACTCGACCGGATCATCCCCAACCGCTTCCAACCGCGGATCGCGTTCGCCGAGGAGGGCATCCGTGACTTGGCTGAATCCATTGCCCAAATCGGCCTGACACAGCCCATCACCGTGCGGGCGCACGGCAACGACTATGAGCTGATCGCCGGCGAGCGACGCTTGCGCGCACATCGCTTGCTGAACAAGCCGACCATCGAGGCCATCGTGGTCGACGCGGACGATGGCCAGGCCGCGGCCATGGCACTGTCCGAGAACATAGACCGCGAAGGCCTGACGGACTTCGAGGTTGCGGAAGGCATCCGCCAGCTCGAGGAGAAGTTTCCGAAGCGCAGCCACTTGGCCAAGGCACTGAACCTCGCACGCTCCGAGCTGTATCGCTACCTGGCATTCCGCGAGCTGCCGCCTGCCGCGATCGAGCGCCTGCGCAAGGCCCCGCATCTGCTCGGGAGGAGGGCGGCCAGCGACATCGCCCAGGCACTGAAGGAGTCGTCGGCCGCAGCAGAGCGCCTGGACGAAGCGCTGGACCTGATCGAGGCCGGCAAGCTGGAGCAGGGGAGGGCGGCAGCCTTTCTGCAGCAGCCCGCAGCGAGGCTGGCGAGCAAGCCGGAGGCCGCCAAGCCCATCATCCTGAAACAGGGCAAGGCCCGCATTGGCACCATCGCACGCACGCCCACCGACCTGGTCATCAAAGTTTCGCACCAGGCGCTGCCGCAGGAGAAGGCCGAAAGGCTGCAGGTATTCCTGCGCGAGCTGCTGGAGGAGGGCGCCTGAAGAGTGTCCCACTTGGGACACTTTCTCCGGAGGGGCAGGGCAGGGTTGTGGACAAGTATCGGACTTTGGCCGATGCACGATGGTAGAGGACTATCGGATTTCAGCCGATGAGGTATCGGATTCCAGCCGATGAACTATCGGATTTCAGCCGATGCACTATCGGTCTTTAGCCGATGGTGGATAACTCCGAAAGCCGCGCCACATAAGGGTTTCAGGCGGTTTTCCACAGGGCACTAACCTTCTTTAACCCTCTTTAACCCTAGGCGAGAACCATCGGTGGAAATCCGATAGCGGGCTTTCCCGCCGTGGACATGTCGCTTCGCGACACCGTGAGGACAAGCCATGGACGGGCTACGCCCGCCCACACCTTGCCCACACTTGCCCACCGCAGCATGCAGCTAACCAGCCACCGGCACGACCATGATTGATAGACAGAAACAGCAAAACCATCGGCCAAAAACCGATAGGGGAGGGCGGCAGACCATCGGCTGAAATCCGATAGTTGCCGCTTTCCACCTCAGTATCGAGACCCTACACTGACCGCCATGGATCTGATCGAGCTCACCAAGAACGCGCAGGAGCGCGCACTCGCCAAGCAAGAGCAACTGGCCCTGTTCCCGAACTGGGGCCAGAATGTCCGCGCCTTCCCCAACTCCCTGGCGCGTTGCGCGCTGTTCAACGTGACGCACGCCAGGCCGCAGCGGCGCATGTTCAAGGATGAGCCGATCGCCAGCATGGAAGGCCTGGACATCCAGTACACCGGCGAAGAGCTGCGCCAGGACGACGAAGACGTGTTCCTGCAGCTGCTGCACCTGGCACGCCACTCACCGGCCGGCACACGCATCGAGTTCACCGGATACACGATGCTCAAGCAGCTCGGCTGGGACGTGAGCCACGCCTACTACGATCGCCTGTACAAGAGCCTCAAACGGATGACCCCGACCATGGTCCGGATTCGCCACGACGCGCTGCCCGTGGCCTACCATGGCTCCCTGATTCGCAAGTTCCTGACGCCAGCGGATGGCCTCACCGATGGCAAGCGCCGTTGCGTGGTGTACCTGGAGCGAGAGATCGTGTCGCTGTTCGGTGGCGACGAGTACTCCCGCATCGAGTGGGAACAGCGCCTCAAACTGGGGCGGCTGGCGAAATGGCTGCATTCCTTCTATCACTCGCACCGCGACCCGCTGCCGTTCAAAGTGGCTACCATCCACAAGCTGTGCGGCTCGACCACGAAGAAGCTGTTTCACTTCCGCTCGGACATGAACAGCGCGCTAGCCGAGCTCGTGACGGTAGGCTTTCTCCGCGACGGAAAGATCGACGCCAATGACTTGGTGCAGGTCAAACGCGCACCGCGCCGGCTTGTGGCCGAGTAGCGCTCTGCATCCTACAGGCCATCCGCCCGTCGCTTCGTATAATAAAGGTTATGTTAAAAACGCATAAAGGCACGGAGTCCCCATGCGCAGCAAATTGAAACCCGGCGTCGCCCGAGCCGCCGTTGATCCCCTGATCGAGCAATTCCTTGCCGAGCAGGAGGAGAACCCATTCCCCATGGTCGACAAGTACCTGGCCATCAAGAACGAGGCCGGAGAGGTGTACCGCATCATCGTTGCCGACGGCGTTGCCGAGGCGATTCGCGCCGACCAGTTTCTGGTCGGCCTCGGCTGCACCGAAGAGCCGACCCGCCAATACAACAGCCTGTTCCAGGTGCCCGCCCAGGCTAACGCTTCTTTCCGCTGACGGGCTTTTCTGCGGCCGGCGCGGCCTCCAGCGCCGCCTCACACTCCGCCGAACAACAGCCGCCGTGGCGCAAGGTGTAGTTGATCTGGTCGTAGAACGCCACCGGCTGGCCACAGCCGTTGGCACAGGTCTGGTGCTTCTCTAACCAGGCGCGCTGCTGCGCGATCGCCTCCCGGCGCTGTTTGGCCTCGCGCTCGGCGCGCTTGGCGTACGCGGCCCGCTGCTCGGGGCGCGGCGTGAAGGCGCCCCATCGACCGTGGATTTTCATCGCGCGCCCCTCAGCGCTTCTTGGTGGACGGGGCGGGCTTTTCCGCCGGCGCGGCTTCCCCGTCCGGCGTGCGCGCGGCCCGCTCGGCCTGCAGGGCCGCCAGCGCGTCCTGCGCCTTCGCGTTGGCCTCATAGGTGGCCGCCTGCAGGGCGTGCATCCGATCCGACAGGTCACGCCCGTAGGCCTCGCCGCGCTCGATCTTGACCTCCGCCTTCTCGAGCAGCTGACGCGCCGTTGCCAGCTCGCCCTCGACGTGCACGCGCGCCGTGTCTGCCGCCTCGCGCCGGGCCTCGGCCACCGCAGCCGCCTGCTCGGCTGCCACGCGCCCGGCGCGCTCCTTTTCCAGCTCGGCCCGCACCGCGGCCAGATCCGCCTCCAGCCGCGGCATCGCCTCCAGGCGCAGTTGCGCCTTGGCCAGGTCGATGCGTGCCGCCTCCGCTGCCACGCGCTCCTGCTCAGCCTCGCCGCGCGCGAGTGCCAGGTCGGTCTCCTGCTGCGCGTAACGGCCGGCCAGCGCATCGCGCTCGGACTGCACCGTATCGCGTTCCCCCTCCAGCGCCTCGATGGCGACCGCCTGGCGCTCGCTCTCGCTGGCGAGATCGGCATTGACCTGCTGCAACTCGGCCAGCTCGGCGGCGAGTTCCGCTTTGCCCTCGGACACGGCCTGACCAACGTAGTCCACCAGGGCGCGCTGCAGCGCCGCCGGTAGCGTGATCGGCGTCTCCGCCGGGCGCACCTGCCCGCCCTGCCACACCGCCAGCAGGCGCATGACGGTGGCGTTGGAGCCCGTATTGCCCAGCCGCTCGCGGACCGCGCGCACCGTGGGCTTGGCGCCGGCGGCGCGCAGGGCGTCCGCGGCGGCGTTGACCTGCTCCTGCGTGATCGTCGCTTCCCTAACCATAACGGCACTCCATTTGTTATGTTACGTTTCGTTATGTTATGAATGTTATGTTATTGAGTGGCAAAAGGCAAGGCCTCCGTAGGACGCTGACCAATGGCGCGACCCCTTGCGCCTGCGCGAGACTGGCGCCATCCCGCTCACATCGAAGGTCACCATGGCCACGCCGCGCCGGCTGCCGCCAGCCCCGGATCTCGCCGACTGCACGCCGATGCTGGCCGAGCCGCGCAGGACCTTGCCGCGCGACGGCACCTGGCACTACGAGATCAAGTTCGATGGCTACCGGCTGCTGGCCAGCACTGGCCCCATGCCGGCGCTGCGCCTGCGCCAGGGCGGCGATGCCAGCCGCTGGTTTCCCGAGCTGGTTGCCGATCTGGCCAGGCTGCCCGCGGGCACCATCCTGGACGGCGAGGCCTGCGTGCTAGACGACATCGGCCGGTCCGACTTTGACCGGCTGCACGCGCGCGCCCTGCGCCGGCGCTGGTATCCCGGCGCCGACCTGGTCGTGCTGGCGGCCTTCGATCTGCTCGCGCACCAAGGCCGGGATCTGCGCGGCGCACCGATCGAGCGGCGCAAGGCGCTGTTGCAGCAGCTGCTCGCCGACACCACCAGCGGCATCCTGTACGTGTCGTCGGTTGACGACGGCGCCTGGCTGTTCGAACAGGTGCTGGCGCTGCAGCTGGAGGGCGTGGTGGCCAAGCGCGCCGGCAGCGTCTACACCGGCGGGCGCTCGCCGGACTGGCTGAAGATCAAGCGCGTGGGGGCGGTTCCGCCAGGGCGCTTCCGCCGCGGAGGATAGACTCACCGGATACTGTATATTTATACAGCTATAGGACCGGACCACCCCCCCATGGCCACCACCATCTTTCTCGAAGCCCACTACTTCGGCGAGGACCGCGAGGAACTGCGCCTGCCGTGCGATGCGGTCGCGGCCGCGGCCGGCGGCCTGGTGGTCGCCGGCGTGGAGGCCCGCCACTTGCGGGCACTGAAATGGCGACCGGATTATCTGTCCTACTGGGCGGACGGCCAGCTGCTGCGCCTGGCCGTGGGGCCGTGGGTCGCCCTGGATGCCCTGACGGTGCGCTTTACCTTGCGCTGAGACCATGGCCGCTAAGACCGTACCGCTGGACCTGCCAGCGCTGACTACAGAGGAGCTGCGCGACATCGGGCTGCGGCATCGTCACCCGGACGTGAAGGATCTGCTTTGGGAAATTGCGCGATTGCGCGAGACGGTGCAGCGCGCCCACTACATGGCCGAGCTGCTGAATGGGAATGGCGGGGTGATGGCCCAAAGCTGGATGCAGCACCTCATGGCCGAGCCTTGCATCATCGAGGCCCTGGAGGCCGACTATGGCAGCGGCACGCCAGGCTCGCGAGGATGGAAAGGAGAGGTGCGCACGCCGGAGCATGAGGTCCGGCTGGCGACAATGAAGGCGGAAGCGCAAGGGCGCATCGCGAAGCGCCGGGCACGCGCGCGCCAATAGCATGCACGGCCAGCACGAGAATCCGCACCGACCCCCTCAGCCTCCCTTTGCAGCTTCGTGCGTTTTCTCAGGGTTCAGATTGCCAGGCAACTGAATGTCATTCCGGACGTAGGCACCTACGATCCCCGGAACCGGGAAATAGTCTCGCGCGATGATCGCCTCGACGCAGCCGCCGTAGCTCTCCCAGGAATGCACACCGTAGACCTTCCAACGATCCAGCTTGATGAGCTTAGGCCGGTTTTGCTGAATGTCGCGGCAGGCGTTCAGGTTGATGCCGAGCACCGGCTTCTTTTCATAGTCCGCCTGCCACGGCAGATAGAAGTACTGCGCCGAGGCGGGCAGACGATGAGCGGCCAGATACTCATGGTTCGAGAACGAGTAGGAAATGATCCGATCAGTCGGCAGGGTAATGGCCTGCGCCAGATCCCCGAAAGGCGTATCGAGCGGCAGCTTGCGCGCCTCATAGCGGCGGTCTTCACCAAACGCTGCGATGCCCAGGCGGGCTACGCACAGCACCATTGCGATACCGACGATCACCGGAGCATGGCGCACTGTAACCGGTGAACTGAAGAACAGCGCCGGCAGCGCCATCATGGCGTACAGCAGCGGGATGGCGTAGAGCCCGGCCGGCCCATTGCCGCGCAGCAACGTTGTCGCCAGCGCCATCGCCAGCAGCACCGTGCGCCACGGCATTTTGCCTTCGCGCTTGGCCAGCATGACCGCGCCCACCACGCCGACCATGACACAGGCGAATGCTTCGAACGACGAGATCATCGACATGAGTGCCGTCCGCGCCATGTCAATCGGCGTCGGGTTGCCTGCGTACCACTGCAGGATGGCCGAGTTCATGTAGAAGTGGGTCGCCCAGTAGCCCCGGAACGAACCGGTCAGCGCGAGGAATGCCAGGTTGAACAGCACCGCAGCCACTGCCGCGATCAGCATCGTGCGCAGGTTCTCGCGCCGCAGCGTGGCGAGCCAGAGCAGCCCAGCCAGCGGAGCATAGGTAATGGCCAGGAACGGCAGACTGGCGATTAGGAGGCTGCCGCTAGCAATCTGCCAGCGCGCCAGCGGCATGCCGGCGATGGTCGGAATAGCGAATTGCGCCATCACGACCATCAGCATCATCCCGCCCAGCACGTGATACTGCATCGTGAAGCCGAGCATCTCGGGCAGGTAAACAACCATCACCGTAGCGGCCAGAACGACGGCGACGATCCGCGATATGGTATCGCGCAGCAGCGGGCTGAAGTAGAGCGCGGCCAGTGCCAGCCACTGCAGGCCAGCGATCACCATGCGCCCCATTACCATGCCGTGCAGACCGACCGTCTCCAGCAGGTACTGTGGCAGGAAGGTCAGCGGACCGTGGTGGTTGAAGATCTGGGAATAGAGGCGGTCACCGGCCGCCATCATCTGGGCGGCTACGACCGTCTCACCCTCATCCCCGAAGTAGAAATAGCCCCGCAGACGCCAGTGGATCAGCGCGACGAGAGCGGCCGGAACGAGCAGGAGCAAGCCCTGCCAGAGGGTCGGGCGATCTTGAAGCACGGGTCACCGGGCCGGGTTGCGGTGCACCTTGATTCTCTTGGCGAGCCAGTGAAAGCCAGCGCAGAGGCAGAGAATGCCCACGGCGAGCGCTACTGACGCAAAGACGCCGAGCGCAATATATGGGATGGGGACGAAGAATGCCGCGACCAGAATGGCAACGGCAACAGTGATAATCAGGCGGAATTCGTTATCGGACACGGGGGGCGGCTCCTCGCTCTTATTTCAACTGCGAGTATGCCATACCCCCATTCAGCGCTTCGTGACCGCCTCGATCAACGCCTGATGCCGATCCCTGCACTCGCCACCCTGGCGCTGCAGGTCAAGCGCGAACTGGCGCAGGTCAGCGAGCGTCGGTCCGGTCGGCGCCCCCAGAACCGGCGGGCACTCCTGTGCCATTAGCAATGGCGGCGTTCTCGCGATAGATCCGCATCCAGTCATCGTCAGTGCGGCAGTCAGGAAGATCAGGCGTCGCATTCTTGGCGGCCTCAACGGTATTGGTGATGGTGCGGTACTCGATTTGCTTCCTGTCCCGCACCTCCAGATACAGGCCGTAGGCAGCGTCAGCGTTGTCGCGCCAGACCTGCTCAGCTGCCTGCGCTGCGGCCCGCTCCACGAGCTTGCCATCCGCCCTGCCCTTCAGGTAACCACCCCCGACCGACAGGACGAGAGCGGCCAGCACCGCCATCCACAGGCGCAGATCTAGGATCCTCATGCCACCCCCAGAAACATAGTGCGCTCCGCCTCGCGACGCCGCGTCAGGCCGCGTAGCACCACCCCTTTCGCCTTGTTCCAGCGCGGGAACTCTGACGCGCCGCCCGCCTTGTCGCCGGCATTCAACTTGCGCAGCATCGTGGACGACTCGAAATTACCCAAGCCGCAGTTGAACGCGAACGACACCAGCGCGTCGAACTCATTCTGCTTGAGCGGAATCTTGACAAGCTTCGATACACCATCCTCAAAGCGAGCCAGATCGGCGGCAAGCAACGCCTCGGCCTGATCCTGCGTGATGGTCATGCCGACCCACACCTTGCCTGTGTGTCCGTAGCCAATGGTCAGGATGCCGACCGCATCCCGATAGGCAGTCAGTCGACAGGACTCGAACGACTTGATGAGGTCGGCGCCAGTTTTCGATGTCTTCACTGCAACCCCCTCTTCACGTCAGCCACCACGTCATCCAGGCTGGAGTCCTTGCGTTTCTCGATCCAGTTAAACAGCCAGCGCACGACGGCCCAGCCTGGGAGTCCGCAAGCGAACACCAGCCCGAACAGCGCCACCAGCCCGATGTAGTCTCGCGTCCATTCCTGGAGACCGAAGCGCTGCACCATGGCCGCGCCACCGGCTACACTCGACACCACCGTGCTGACCAGCGCCACCGCCCACTCACCACGCGTGCGCGGTCGCATCATGATCATCACCACGACCGCCGCCAAGCCGCTCGCACCCGTCGCGATGCCAGCCGTACCCCCTACAGCCTTGAATGCCGCCATACTGGCAGCCCCCGCCGCGGCGCTGCCGCTGATTGGTTCCGACATAGATTTCCCCGGCAAAAATCCCGCTTCACGCGGTCAACAAAAAAAACCGCCCGAAGGCGGCTCATTCCTACTGGCGACAGCCAACCATGCGGCCACCAGTTTTATCGTCTTGGTCGTCCCTATGTTGGAAGAGGAAGTCCATCGCGCATGAAATCGGGCAACGAGTCATAGAATGCGGACCACCGAGCATCATCCGTTGTGACGACACCGTAATTCGGAAACATCTCAGCCGCCCCCGGGCTCCATTCACCCCCAAGATCCTTGCCAAGATACGAAATGATGCTCGCGCGGCCGCCGTCGTTGAAAATCACATGAATTGTCGTCATCTCAAAACTCGTACGTTGTTGCGTAGACCGAAAGACCGATACCAGTGGTCCCTTGCAGCGCGTAGTAGATTGCCTGAGCTGTCTGTAAGCCAAGGCGCCAATTTCCAGTCACGACGTTTCCAGTGATGCCGACCTCCGCATAATCAGCGCCTGCGGAATCGCTAGTGAGGCTTGCGCCGTTAGCGCCAGCCGTTGTGCTTGACCCCACCTGGATCGTGCCGCCCATCGCTTTCGCATTCATCGGCACTGCCGAAGACACCGACATCAGAGTCGGGGAAGCCTGCGTGGTGTTCGTGGCGAGCACCTGAATACGCGGAAAGGCAATGCGGCGGTCAGCCTGTGCGCCGACCTTGAATTGCCCACTCGCGTTCGTCGGCCACACACTCACTAGTGCCGACGCCGTGTACCCGGACGGCATGTTTGCCCCGCCGTACACCTCTGGCTGCACCGCGCTGGTGGCATTCTTTGCCAGCAACGCACTCGTGCCCGTCGTCGGGTTGTAGATGGCGTAGAGCGCCACATAGCCGCTGTTCGGAGCCGAGCCGGTATCCATACCGCCCGCGCCGGTTGTGGCCAGGTTGATCGTCTTGTTGAAGCTCGGCAGCCGGTAGTGCCTTCCGCCAAGCGCCGCCGCCACGACGACCTGGTCCGCCGTCAGCGTTGCCGATGCCGACGCGGCCGTCACGGCCATCTTGACGTTACGGGCCAACCCCACCACCGGCGCGGACAGAATCTGGATGGCCGCCAGCAGCTGCGCTCGATCGTTGACGTCCAGCGTCAAACCAGCCGCCTCGATGGGCGAAGCGATCTCCTCCTGGACATGATCGAACCACACGTCTTCCAGATCGGTGGCCGCCACGCCGCCGACTGGGTTACCGTTTGTGAAACCGTGCTTTCCGGTACCGAACTTGTCGACCACCTTGGTGGCCGTCGAGATACGCCTCATGGGCTGACTCCGTAGGAAATGTAGAGGATGGTTTGCGCTGGCTTGTGCTGCGCCAGCAGGCACTGCAAGCCGGGATTCCCCCAGCTCGCGAGCGGTTCGTTGCTACGGCTATTTGCCTTCATGGTGCGTACATCCGCCGTCGCGGGGATGTTGACCCGCCAGGCATAGCGCCAGCCGCCTTGATTGAGTGGCGCGTTGCACTTGCTGCCAGCCCGGAAGGGCCGATATTCCGTGATGGTTGCCCCCGGGTAGCCAACGGACGCCAGCAGGCCGATGAAGAATGCGCGGGACTGGCCACCACTCCAGACCACCTTCTGCACCAGGCGACCTCGCCGGTCCGCAATCGACACGGCCGGCGCTAGGCATGGATCCGGCAATCCATAGTTGCGCTCCCAGTCATCCAGGAGCGCTGAGGTGGCACGCGGATCCGCCTCCTCGTGCAGTTGCTCAGCGGCCTTGTGGGCCGACAGATAGGTCAACGCAAGCGCGTTCAGCACGCGCACGGCAAGGTCGCCCTCGTCTTGCGGCCAGGCCGGACCCTGAGGCAATAGCCGCAGCAGCTGCTGCCGGTAGTGGGCGACGGTTACATCCATGTGATGCTCCCGAAGACGGCCAGCTGACCGACAGGCGCCGCCACATTGGCAGCAGGCGAAGTCAGTACATGGTCGGTTTCGCCGGCAGCCAGGCTGATCGCCTCATTGATGTGGGAGAGCAGGATCGCGCCGCCGGGAATGGCTTCGCGCGTGATGAGATCCCGCAGCTCGGCCTCGACGGCCGACCGCACCGCCACCGTATTCGGCGTCAGCTGGATCTGGAAGTTGACCGTCATGGCCACCGGCGCGACGACAGTGACCTCGGCCGTCACTGGGCGCACGCTGTCGATGTACGCCTGCACCGCAGCCACTTCCGCGGTGTCCGGGATGATCGATGCGTCGTCGTCACGCACGAAACGCACCACCACGGTGTTGGGGCCCAGCTCGAGCGGCGCCACCCATGCCCGCGTCACGCCAGCCACCGAAAGCGCCCATTGCACGTAATCGGTCGCCGATCCCCCGTCTGGCGGCTGCTGCAGACGCTGCAGCAGGCGCGCACGCAGGTCATCGTCACTCTCGACGTCGGTGCCCGTTGTCAGCCCCGCAACACCGACCGCAGCGGTGCTCTGCAGCCCCGGCACCGGGGTGACCAGCGTGAGGCTTTGCCCCATCACCGCATTGGTCGACAGGCCCGTCGTGACGGCCAGCACCGATACCGATGCCGTCCCTGTTGCCACGGTGGCATCCGCCTGGCTGGCGTACTGGACCCCGTCGGAACGGATGAACAGCGTGCCCGCCGGCACGACCGTCCCGTCGGTACCGGAAACCGTTACCAGGCCGGCGCCGCCGGTCGCCTGCTTTCTGCCCCCGGATAGCCACAGCGACGCATGCCGGTCGAGGAACTCCTTTTCCGCCCGGTCCGGCAGGATCTGCTTGCTGATCCACTCCTGGTAGCCGTAGAGGCCGTCGGCGGCGCCGGCCGTCATCACGGCCAGCGCATTGAGCACCGCAAAGCGCAAACGGGCATCCGCCCCGGGGATCGCCTCGATCGCGGCGTAAGCCGCGTCGCGCAGATCCATGAGTTCTGGTCTTTGATAGGCCATGTCAGCTCGTTACGTTGGAAAGATTGCGCCAGGCAAAGTCAAACTGGTACGCCACAGCGGTGCCGTCCGGCCGGGTGAACCTGCAGCGCAGCCCAAGCATCCCGGTTTGCACGATCTCGGTGATGACCTCCACGCTGGCGCAGACGCCATCGTCCAGCAGCCACGCGAGTGCCTCCTCGGCATACTCCCGGGCGCGCCGGACCACCTCGGCGGTCTGCTTTTCCCGCGACAGCAGCCACAGGCGCGAGCCAATGGGCCGGGCTGCCAGCAGGTCGCCCCACCACCCCCGGCGCGGCCCACGCGGATCCGGCAGGATGTCGTCAGCCTCGGCGCGCCGCCAGGTGAACAGGGAAATCAGCACTGCGGTTTTCAGGTCGTGATCCACCGCCAGCTGCCCGTCCGGCCGCTGACGCCACTCGCACCGGCCGAGGTCGGTATTCCAGAAGAGTTCGATGTCCATTACATGCCCGCGTCGGGTGTGTTGGTGGTGCTGCCGGTCTCACCGTGCCTGTGGCCGTTGTATGCGGTGCGCATGCCCTTCATGCTCTTCGTGCCGCCCTGGTCGGAAATATCGCGGTCGGCGATGATGTCCCGCCCAACGTGCAGATCCTGCGGGATATGGACCGTCGGCGTGTTCACAAAGTGGACGTCCTTTCCGGCGCCGTCGACCACGATCCCCGTGCGCGTGAGATGCACCTTCTGGCCCTGGTCGTCATAGAGCGCCACCTCCCCGGCTGA